>DNNV01000056.1:2505-8076 GCA_003497505.1 Clostridiales bacterium
AGGTAGTACTGTCTTCCGCCAAGGCCAAAAGTATTGAAATTCAAAAGCAGGAATTAGAAAAGAAAAAAGAGGATTTGAGTAAGGTATTTATTAAAAGTCCTATAGATGGCACAATTACCAGGGTCAATGTAAACTTAGGAAGGTATGCAAAGGACACTTCAAGTGAAAAGGCTATGTTTACTGTGGAAAACTTAGATAAGCTTCAGATGAAGGTGTTCATAAGTGAATTCGATATAGGTAAAATTTCAGTAGGACAGGAAGTAGAAATCACTTCGGATGTAATGGGAAAAGATAAAACAGCAGGCATTGTGTCAAGAATTTCTCCAACAGCGGAGCAAAAGGACAACAACACTATGGAGAGAGTCATACCCGTGGTGATAGATATAATTGAAAAGCCTGCAAATCTCATTGCTGGTGTGAGCGCAACAGCAAAAATAAAGGTTGCTAGAGCGGAAAATATATTTGCCGTGTCACCGGGAATGCTTATAACAGATGAGGAAAATCAAAATAAAATATTTACGCTGAATGGCGATAATACGGTGAAATCAGTAATCGTGGAGACTGGCCTTGAAACTGACCTGGAAATAGAAATCAGAAGCAGCGAGCTTGCGGACGGTATGAAAGTCATTGCAAATCCCGATATGAGCTTTACTGACGGAATGACCGTAAGGCCAAATGACGCGGCAGAGTAGGATATGATTATGAGTAACGTAATAAGTATAAAAGATTTAAACAAGACATATAAAAACGGTTCTGTTGAGGTTCATGCATTGAAGGATGTAAATCTCGAAATACAGCACGGTGAATTCATTGCAGTCATGGGGCAATCAGGCTCTGGAAAGTCAACTCTTATGAACATATTGGGCTGTCTTGACAGACCAACCTCAGGAGAATACCTTTTGGAAGGAATCAATATAAAGGACCAGAGCCAGGATGAGCTCTCTCTTATCAGAAACAAAAAAATCGGCTTTGTTTTCCAGGCATTTAATCTTATTCCGCGCACCGATGTTTTGCGGAATGTGGAGCTTCCAATGATATATGCCAAGCAAAAAACATCCTACAGGAGAGCTCGTGCAATTGAGCTTTTAGAAAAGGTAGGATTAGGAGAAAGGATACACCATCTTCCCAACGAGCTGTCGGGAGGGCAGAAGCAGAGAGTTGCCATAGCGAGAGCACTTGCAAACAATCCTCCTATTATTTTAGCGGACGAGCCGACAGGTAATCTGGATACTCAATCTTCGGATGAAATAATGGAAATATTCAGGGATCTGAACAAGGAAGGAAGCAGCATTATACTGGTAACTCATGAGCCAGAAATTGCAGAATATGCGGACAGGGTCATAGTGTTTCGCGACGGCAGGCTCATAGAAGACAGAAGGAAAGAGGGTGTTTCAAAATTATTTGGTTAGAAAATATTAAGATAGCATTTCAGTCTATTTTATCGAATAAAATGCGCTCGCTCCTTACGATGCTGGGAATAATAATAGGTATCAGCTCTGTTATTGCAATAGTTTCAATAGGGGACAGCATGAAGGGCGTCATGGATAATCTGTATGCCGATGTGGGTAAAAACCGCGCCGTCATGTATGTGGGCAATATCGATGATATGAGGTCTACAGACTTCTTTTATCAGGATGATCTGGATATTATAAAGGATAGAATGGGAGAAAAAATATCATACATAGTGCCGTCAGAAAGCGTGAGAAGTGATGTAACGTTGGGGAAAAAGTCAATAAAGCTAAACATGGCATGCGTTGACAGCGGATATGAAAATGTTCAGAAAGTCAAGATGCTTTATGGCAGAATGATTAACAAGAGCGATGTTGAAAGAAGAGCTAAGATTGTAGTTCTGGAACAAAATGCCGCAATTAAGCTTTTCGGCAAGGAAAATGCAGTTGGTCAATACATAAGAGTCAAAATAGACAACAACATTGAGGACCTGCTCATTACAGGCGTGTATAAAAATGAAATCTCACCTTTCTTAGCAATGATGCAGGGACAGAGTATGTATGAGGAAAGCTATATACCATATACTATGCCTTATTCATCCGACTATGCTCATTATGCCTTGGATATATTCATAAGTGAAAAGTATTCGGTGAGTTCTGTGCTGGATGAAGTTGGTTCACTTGTTGCCAAGCTGAAAAACAGGCAGCCTGAAAACTACTATTTATATAGTGCGGAGGCAGAGCAGACATCGATAAATGCCGTGCTCGGCGGATTGTCTCTGGCGGTTGCCGCAATAGCAGCAATATCTCTGCTTGTTGGAGGCATAGGCATTATGAATATCATGCTTGTTTCAGTTACGGAAAGAACCAGAGAGATAGGCATTAAAAAATCTCTTGGGGCAAGGACAAAGGACGTATTGTTTCAGTTCCTTATAGAATCTGCAACTCTTTCTGCCATAGGAGGAATTGTGGGAACCGCCTGCGGAATAGGTCTTGTTACACTGGGAAGCCTTTTTATACCCATACCGGTGGTAATAAACCCTGCCTCAATTATGATTGCTGTTGTTTTCTCGATGATTATTGGAGTGTTTTTCGGGTATTATCCTGCTAAGAAGGCAGCGAAATCTGATCCGATTGATGCCTTAAGGTACGAATAATCATAAGACCTGGAGAAGAAACAATGAAATTTACAGGAATGGTAGAAAAGAAAAGAGGAAGCGTGGCTGTAATTTTGGTAAAAAAGGTGCTGCCCTGCGGAGACAGTTGCAGAAGCTGCTCGGTGGGGTGCAAATTTTACAGTATGCATATTCAGACAGAAGTTGCAGACGATATAAATGAGGGAGATTATGTCAGCGTAGAACAAAAATCTGAGGTTGCGGACAACAGTGGCATCACCCGCTATGTTATATCGGCGGCGATGATTGCACTATCGGTGCTTCTTGTGCAGCTAATCCCTCAGGTGCGAAACAGCAGCTCAATTTTGGCATCGGCAATGTTAATATCTGCGATAGCTTCACACTATGTGCAGAAGTATTGCGACAAAATTTCCATGAAAAAGAATGCGGAAAATTTTATTGTAGGAAAAAAGCTGAATTAAAGCTTTGGAGGTGTAAAATGCTTTCAGGACTTCAGGATATTTTAGACAACAGCAGCAACATAGTATTTTTCGGAGGAGCGGGAGTTTCCACGGAGAGTGGTATTCCTGATTTCAGGAGTGTTGACGGACTGTATAATGAAAAATACAAATATCCGCCGGAGACAATAATCTCCCGTAGCTTCTTTGAAAATAATACAGCAGAATTTTATCAGTTTTATAAAAGTAAAATGATTTTTTTAGATGCAAAGCCGAACATAACCCATAAAAAACTGACTGAGCTTGAGCATGCGGGAAAGCTAAAAGCTGTCATAACACAGAATATTGACGGGCTCCACCAGCAGGCAGGAAGCAGGAATGTGCTGGAGCTCCACGGTTCTGTTCACCGAAATTACTGCATGAATTGCGGGAAATTTTATGATGTGGATTTTATAGTTAACAGCAGCGGTGTTCCAAAATGTGAATGTGGAGGAATCATCAAGCCGGATGTTGTCCTTTATGAGGAAACGCTGAATGAAGAAATATTGGATAAATCTGTTGAATACATAAAAAATGCGGATGTGCTGATTATCGGCGGAACGTCGCTGGCGGTGTATCCGGCGGCAGGACTTGTTAATTACTACAAGGGAAGCAAGCTTATATTAATTAACAAATCTGCAATCTCAGCCAACAAAATAGCAAACATGGTCATAAATGCAAGCATAGGCAGTGTCTTTGAAAAGCTTAAGATAAACTGATGCTGATGTATATGCATTGCATATATTGCCGCACATGCGGCATATTAAGGCGGAACTGAATTTTAAAATATACGAAGATACAAAGGAAGATGAATATGCTGTTTAAAGATATAGGAAAACAAAAGTATATTGCGCTGATAGCGCATGACAATAAAAAACCTGAATTAATCAACTGGGTCAAAAAAAACAGAGAAGAGCTTTCAAAGCATATTCTCTGCGGTACCGGCACAACATCCAGAATGATTGCCGAAGAAACATCACTTCTTGTGAGCTCATACAAGAGCGGTCCCCTGGGAGGAGATCAGCAGATAGGAGCGGCAATAGTTGACGGAAAAATCGATTTTATGATTTTTTTCTGGGACCCATTATCATCCCAGCCCCACGACCCCGACGTCAAGGCTCTGCTGAGAATCGCGGTCTTATACGACATACCTGTTGCAATGAATGTTTCAACTGCAGACTTTTTAATCAATTCAAGCTACATGGACGAGGAATACGTGAGGTAATCCTCGTTTTTTAATCCACAGATTTTTTCTCCTCAATATAATCCTCTAGGTCCTTCAGAGTTTTGAAGGTGTGGACGTCCTCGTCGTGAATGGTTATTTTAAAATGTTTCTCACATTCAATTATGAGCTTTGCGGTGCTGATTGCATCTATTCCCCAGTCGGGTGCAAGCTCTGTTTCAGGGGTTATATCCTCGGGGTCTGCATAGATGACCTCAGCAAGTATTTTTTTAAGCTTGTTAAAAATCAATTCCATACCTCCTTAGCTCCTTCGATTTTCTGCAGCAGTGGGCTCATTTCGCCTGTGTGGAACAGCCTCAGTCTGTGCAGCGCTCGGGTGGATGCGATATACATAAGATTTTTATCCTCCGCTGAGCTATAATGAACAGCATCTGCATCACAAACCAGAACCGAATCAAATTCCAGTCCCTTTGACATATATATGGGTATGATAAATGTTCCGGTAAGCTCCTCCTTGTTTTCTCCCTTTATTAGCTGTATATCAATTTTGCTCTTCAATCGTTTATAAAGTGCGAGAGAGTCCCGCGCATTCTTGCATATCAAGCCTATGGAACCGAATTCCTTTTCTCTGCAGAGCATGATTTCCTCTATTATCATATTATCCAGAGATTCTTCGTTTTCTGCGGAGCAAATAACGGGAAAGTCTCCTTCTCTGCTGAAGCTTTTCAGCTCAAAGGAACCGTCAAGAAATCTTGTACTGAATTCCAATATTTCTTTTGTGCAGCGGAAGCTTTTATCCATTGTTATCAGTGTGGAGTTCTTCTTGTTGAGAATCGTTTCTATCTGTTCATACAAGGATAAATTCTCCTGTTTTGCAATGGTTTGATTGATATCTCCCAGCACGCTGAAGCGCGACCAGGGAAATAAAAGGTTCAGTATTTCAAAATGGATGGGGTAGTAATCCTGAACCTCATCGATTACAACATGCCTTATGCTGTCATCGTCGGGTCTGCCGTATATTTTCAGATGCAGAAAAGCGAGAGATAGGGCATCTTCGTATTGCAGGAAGTCATCATGGAGATTTACAAGTGTAAAATCTAAAATTTGACTGATGCATCCGGGAAGCTCAAGGCCTTTTGACAGACTGTAAAAATAGTCCTTGTTGCCGAAAAGCTTTTTGTACAGTTCCACCAAACTTAATTCCGTAAATTTCCGCACTTCTTTAATGAGCGTGGTGCTCTCATGGATGGACAGCATTCGCGCAGCTTCTTCAACTTCAAATTTATGTGTCGGGTTTCCGGAAACAAAATTCTCTAATTTTTTTATTA
>DNNV01000054.1:0-7890 GCA_003497505.1 Clostridiales bacterium
TCTATTTCTTTCTTCGTCTCTGCCTTCGAGTAATTCTTCTAAGCAATCGAAAACACAATCGCAATCGCATCTTCTTCTATTTCTTTCTCTTTCTCTACTACACATAAATCTCACCTTCTCTACTAAGGACAAACTTGCTAGTATTATATTCTGCAGCTAAAAGGGTGTGACTATATGTCCTGCTTTCTCAAGAAGTTAGGGAATTGTTCAAACTCCGCTCCGACTTAATACCTATTCCCTATAGGGTGTCACAGATATGATGTACAAGCATAAGATAGCAACACAGTCGCTAAATCAGCTAATAAACGATATTTGTTCCACATCATAATAGACACCTTGTATAAAGAAATTGTCCCGGGCATCGAGCTCGGGGCTTTTTCTAATTTTGAATAAATTCGCCTAAATCAGCCAAGAATTACCCATTTAAAAAAATAATATTAGTGATATAATATCTCTATAAACGAACGTATATTCGATCGAGAGGGCATATAATATGAAAACTCAACAAATAAATGTAACCGCAATATTTGAGCCTGATGGAAAGATTATTCCGGCCAAATTTTGTATAGATGACATGAATGTGATAGTGCAGAAAGTATTGAAAACTTATGAAGAAAAAGCATTCGGGAGTAGATATGTTGTTTTTATATGTATGCACAATAGCAAAGATACTTATGAATTAAAATATGATATGGATACATTCTTGTGGTATCTGATTAGGAGATAGTTGTCCCGGGACCTTAATTTGCCCCAAAAAAGCTACTCGGGCAAATCGTCGGGCAAATCTGGGGCAAATCGAATAAATTTAAAAACATTTTTAATCATATAAGCTAATGATAAAATGACGAAAAATACCCAAAGAAAATTATAGTATTACACGCTATATTAAGATATTTTATTATCTTCTAATCTTATTTTAATAAATTGCTAAAGCGCGACTAATTATTTAAGGATATATTAGTTATAACAAATAAAAGCGAATAAAATGGAGGTTAAGATATGAAAGTAACTTTAGAACAAATTGATGAGCTGAGAAACAGAGTGAATGTAAGCTATGAGGAAGCGAAGCATACGCTGGAGAAAAATGACGGTGATTTGATAAAATCAATAATAGAGCTTGAGAAGAAAAAGGGAAGAAGAAATGACAATCACCAGCACAGCAATTTCACAAGCTTTACGAACAGACTTCTGGCACTTAAGTTGTCTGTAAAGAGCAAGGATGGAAATACATTATTGGATGTTCCTCTCGTACTTGTCTTGATTGGATTGGTGCTGGCATTCTGGGTAGTTATACCTGCATTGATGCTTGCTGTTATTACTTCCTGTAAAATTAAGGTGTACAGGGATAAAAACTTTGTTGAAGTGAACCATATTAAGAGAAATGTAAAGGAAACAGTTGAAAAGATAAAAGTTAAATCAGAAGAAATCATTAAATATGAAGATGCTGAAGTAGCCGGAAATGATGATTCAACTGAAAATGAAATAATCATCGAATAATATGAATTAATGCGATGGGGACGGTCTGAAAAATGATCGTCCCTTGAGGTTTTATTTGATAATTAAATGAAGTAATAGTATAATAAGAAAAAAACAGAGGATTTATATGGATAAGAAGAAAATATTAATTGTTGAGGATGAGCAGAAAATAGCGCGTTTTTTGGAGCTCGAGCTGAAATATGAGGGCTACGATGTAGATATAGCAGTCAATGGAAGAGATGGGCTTGAAAAGGGAAAGTCACCGGATGTTGACCTGATAATTCTTGACCTGATGCTCCCGGAGCTGAGCGGTATAGAAATGTGCAGAAGATTGAGGCAGACATCAGAGGTCCCTGTGATTATGCTTACTGCTAAGGACGATATATCTGATAAAGTCACAGGTCTTGACATCGGCGCTGATGACTATATGACAAAGCCTTTTGCTGTTGAAGAGCTGCTGGCGAGGATAAGAGTTCTGCTAAAACGCTCAAGGGGTACAGAGAAGGAAGATTCACAATCCTTGGTTATCGGAAAACTGAAATTGCATAAGAGCAACTACAGGGTTGAATATGACGGCGACAACATAGATCTTACAAAAAAGGAATTTGAGCTTTTAGAATTTATGATGCTTAATAAGAATATCGTTTTATCAAGGGAAAAGATACTTGATAAAGTGTGGGGATACGATTATTTTGGTGATACGAACATAATCGATGTATACATCAGGTATCTGAGGAGCAAAATTGACCAGAAATACAATATAAATCTTATTGAAACCGTAAGAGGCGTGGGTTATATAATAAGGGAATAGGACTGCCATGATTAAATCTTTATTGAGAGCATTGCTGAACATAATTTTTTATCCGTTTAAGCTGATTTTCCGGCTTATAATAGGATTTCTTAAAAGGCTTAAATTTTCCATAGCGCTTAAAATTTCGGCGTCATATCTGGCCATATATGTTATAATTATAATGATAGTGGCGGCAGCAACCTCGGTCGGATACCTGGCATATGAATTTGATAAATTCAGCAGTGAAGTAATAATAAACGATGCTGAGGAAATTGCGGAAACATTCCCCAATTTTAGCACAAATATTGGGAACAGGGTAAAATCATTTGAAATTTATGATGACAATCTGAACGAGGTTTATCCTTTAAACAGCGGCAAGAGATATGCTGACAGCATAATTGTTGTAATCGAGAAGCTTATATATGACAGGGAATATATATATTCAACAAACTTTTATAACGACAATGTAGAATATTATTTGAACATCAGCTATGATGCTCAGGAAATGATAAATAATTCCGTGAGAATTTCTATTATGGTTATGATTTCAGGCGCAATAGGGCTGCTGATTTTTCTGCCCATTGTGTCTGGCATCAGCTATAAAATGATAGGTCCAATTAAGAAAATGACCGATACCACCAAGACAATCACAGTAAACAACATAAACACAAGATTGGATATCAAGGGTGCTCAGGATGAGCTTAAGGAGCTGTCACAGACATTCAACGAAATGATGGATCGTATCGAAGCAGGGTACAAGACGCAGCAGCAGTTTGTTTCCGATGCATCCCATGAGTTAAGGACTCCCATAGCTGTTATAAAGGGATATGTAAATATGCTTGACAGATGGGGGAAAAATGACAGAGCTGTCTTGGAGGAATCCATAACCGCAATTAAGAATGAAACGGATAATATGCAGGATTTAATTGAAAAGCTCCTGTTCATTGCACGAAGCGATAAAGGAACTCTGCTGTATACAAAGGAAGATTTTAGAATATGTTCAGTATTGAATGAAATTGAAAAAGAAACAAAAATGATAGATACAAAACATGAGCTTTATTTCAAATTTTATGAGGATGCCAGCCTATATGCAGATAAAAAACGAATAAAACAGGTTTTGAGGATACTTGTTGACAATGCTATAAAATTTACTCCTCCCGGAGGCTATATTATGGTGTCCGGCTTCATTCAGGATGACTACTACGTCATAAAGGTTGAGGATACGGGAATAGGTATTGAAAAGAAGGATCTTGAAAAGATATTTGAGCGTCTCTACAGGGCGGAGCAGTCCAGAAGCAAGGAAATAGGCGGTCACGGGCTCGGACTTTCAATAGCTAAAATCATAGTCCTTGGTCACAAGGGGAAAATCAAGGTGAAAAGCAGTGTTGGCAAAGGCTCTGAATTTTCAATAATGCTTCCTTATATATAATACTAATTAGCATTAAATAGTTCCGCTGAAGCGAAACAGTATAAATTTCTAAAATACATTAATAATCGACATATTACTACAAAAGAAGTCAAGGAAAAGTCATGGGATTGATTGTATAATAGCTTGTACTATCAATCAGAAAGGACTGGGAAAAGTGAATATAGAATTTATTGAATCAGGACAAGCATTAACAATCAGGCTCAAGGGTGAGCTGGATCATCACACTGCCGATGAGTCAAGGGTGTTGATTGATGAAAAAATCAATGAAGGCAAATTTAATAAAATAGTCATAGATTTTAAGGGACTTGATTTCATTGACAGCTCAGGCATAGGCTTTGTAATCGGACGCTACAAGCTCATCAGAAAGCGGAATGGATCGGTAGAAATTATCAATGCCGGAAAAAAGGTGCGAAAAATTCTCGATATGAGCGGAATAGGAAAAATAATTGAAATTAAATAGGGGGAGAAAATGCAAAACAATTATGTAACTTTTAAAATACCGAGTTTGTCAATAAATGAATCTTTTGCCAGGTCAGCTGTGGCTGCATTCTGTTCCATTCTGAATCCTACAATAGGCGAGATAAACGATATAAAGACTGCGGTGTCAGAGGCTGTTACAAATGCTGTAATCCACGGCTATGAAAATACAGTGGGCGAAATAGAAATATCCTGCAGAATCAAGGGGCAGGTAGTTGAGATAATAATAGAAGATTTCGGATGCGGAATCATAGATGTGAATAAGGCTAAGGAACCACTTTTCACAACAAAGCCGGAACTGGAACGCTCAGGAATGGGTTTTGCAGTAATGGAATCATATATGGATGAAGTTGTTGTGCTTTCTGAAAAGGATGTTGGAACAAAGATTGTAATGAGAAAAAAAATCAGTGAAAAATAAAAATTATGGCGTGTAATATTTGCAAGTCTGAAATTACAAATATTAATTATGCTCGTGAGCAATAAATAAGTGATAAAATTTTACAGTTAATATTAAAAAAGGCACATATAGTGCTTTTTTTTAGTATTCAAAATCTTTTTTTGCAAATAATACTTTTGAGGTGATTTATATGAAAAAAAAGATTTTTTTATTAGTCATAATATTGTTTATAAGCTTTACGGCAATATATTTTGGAAACAGTATTGACGGATCTTTGAAAAAAATGCCTGAAAGTGCAGTTTTGTTGTAGGAGGAAAAATGAAGTACGATAAAAACAGCTACAAGCAGGTGGTAAGTGAGCATACTCCAAAAAATAACATGCTGAAAAACTGTGTATGGGCATTTATTTTTGGAGGTGCTATCTGCCTGTTGGGAGAAATAATAAAAAATATATTTGTGTCGGGCTTCAATGTGCCTGAAAAAGATGCGGGACCAATGACTTCTGTAGCCTTGATTGCTCTCAGTGCCCTGTTTACAGGAATTGGGTGGTATGATAAGCTGGGCAAAAAAGGCGGGGCGGGAACAGTGGTCCCCATCACGGGCTTTGCAAACTCAGTAGTTTCTCCTGCTCTTGAATTTAAGAGAGAGGGGTTCGTATTGGGCACGGCTTCAAATATTTTTAAGCTTGCAGGTCCGGTGTTGGTTTTCGGATATTTTTCAGCATTTATTGTGGGCTTGTTGAGCCTTCTGTTTAAATGATAATAAGTTAAAGTGAGGAGAAATAATTTGAAAAAGGTTGGAAAGCAAACATTCAGAATAAAAGATGACGTATATATAAGGGATGTATTTACTATCGGGGGGAAAAAAGAGGGAGAAGGTCCCTTGGGTAAAGAATTTGACATGATTGTAGACGATGACCTGTGGGGAGAGGACAGCTGGGAAAAATGCGAACTGAAATTTCAGAAAGAGACAGTCCAGCATTTGATGAATAAAAATAATCTGAATACTGATGATATTGATATTTTAATTTCAGGAGATTTGTTAAATCAAATAACGTCATCGTCATTTGCGGCCAGAGATTTGATGCTTCCGCACATAGGAGTTTATGGAGCTTGCTCCACAATGGCTCTGACAATGGGATTAGGTGCACTCATAATTGACGGAGGCTTCGCAAGCGACATAATATGCGTTACATCCAGCCATTTTTGCAGTGCGGAAAGACAATACAGGCTACCGCTTGAAATGGGAGGACAGAGGCATATGTCGGCACAGTGGACTGTAACAGGTTCTGCAGCAGTATGGCTGTCCAACAGCGGAAGCGGGCCGAGGATAAAAAATGTTACATTTGGAAAAATTCAGGATTTGGGTGTTAAGGATGTAAACAATATGGGAGCGGCAATGGCTCCGGCAGCATATGATTCCCTTAAACAGCATTTGGATGATACGGGTACAGAATATGATTTAATCGTTACCGGAGATTTGGGTACTGTAGGTAAATCAATTGTGAATAAGATGTTTAATGAGGACAAAAACAGTATTGAAAGCAAGTATGACGATTGCGGCACAATAATTTATGATATTGAAAAGCAGGACGTTCATGCAGGAGGCAGCGGATGCGGATGCTCCGCATCAGTTTTCGGAGCATTTCTGTACAAGAAATTGCAGAACAGGGAAATAAACAAGCTGCTGTTTACTTCCACAGGTGCACTGCATTCACCTACCGCCATGCTTCAGGGAGAAAGCATACCCGGTATTGCGCACTGCGTGGGCATTGAAATGTGAGGTATATATGAATTACGTGATGAGTTTTGTAGTAGGCGGTATTATTTGTGTTATTGGGCAAATAGTAATCGATACTTTTAAAAAGAACAATGCATACCTGCTGGTTTTATTGGTGGTTGCAGGAACATTTTTAGGATATTTCGGAATATACGACAAAGTTATTGAAATAGGCTATTCAGGTGCTACAGTACCTCTTTTGGGCTTTGGGCATTCCCTGGCGGAGGGTGCTGTGGAAGAAGCGGCATCAAAGGGCTTTATGGGTGCACTGAGCGGAGGAGTGATAAGAACAGCCCCCGGCGTTGCTGCAGCACTGTTGTTTGGTTACATAGCAGCAGTGATATTTAATCCTAAAGGAAATAAATAAATACCATATTGTAAAGCGCAGATAATCTGCGCTTTTGCTGTTATTTAAGTAACATATTCAATAATTCCCAAAATTTACTATTGACGGACAAAGAATCAGATGCTATTATCGTTGATAATGATAATCACTATCAACGAATAGGAGCGATAAATGAACAAGTGGTATCTTATCATGATTTTAGTTATATTATCTGCCATTTCCCTTATGCTGGGCGTTGCGGACATAAGCAGTGATATACAAATACTTTTTCAGAGCAGGTTTCCGAGGCTCATAAGCATCATAGCCGCAGGCGCGGGTATGAGTATAGCGGGATTGATAATGCAGCAATTGAGCAGAAATAAGTTTGTTTCACCCACCACCGCAGCAACCGAGGACTCGGCAAAGCTTGGTGTATTGGTAGCGATGGTGCTGCTTCCGGGTATAGGCACTTTTAAGACAATGATAGTATCTTTTGCCTTTGCCGTCAGCGGAACATTTTTATTTATGGCGATATTAAAGAAAATTAAGTTCAGAAATATTGTCTATGTCCCTTTAATAGGAATAATGCTTGGAAATATAATAGATTCTGCTGCAGCGTTCCTCGCATACAAATACGATGTTGTGCAAAGCGTATCTTCGTGGCTGATGGGAGATTTTTCAATGATTATCAAAGGTAGATACGAGCTTTTGTACATAAGTATACCGTTGATAATGATTGCATTTACCTATGCAAACAAATTTACCATTGCTGGTATGGGTGAAGATTTTTCTAAAAACCTGGGGCTTAATTATAATCAGGTAATGAATATAGGTCTTATCATAGTGTCTCTTATATCCTCATTGGTAATTATCACTGTGGGCAAAATTCCTTTTTTAGGTCTTATTGTCCCAAATATTATATCGATTATTAATGGCGATAACCTGAAAAACAACATAGTTATGACGGCGTTGTTCGGTGCGGTATTTCTTCTTGCATGCGACATATTCGGACGACTGATTATATACCCCTACGAAATACCCATAAGCCTTACGGCAGGCGTTATAGGAAGTGTAATATTCCTTTATCTTGTTTGGAGGAGGAAAAGTTGATGTCTGATAATGAGAGAAATAAGTTAATATATATTTTAGCTGCCTTTTCATTGATGTTGATTTTAGGCTTTGTATTGATAGGAATTAATTCAAATAATTTTAATTAA
>DNNV01000054.1:7926-17640 GCA_003497505.1 Clostridiales bacterium
CCGAAGGTGGCCGCAATTATAATCACAGGTGTGGCCATTGCATTTTCATCAACTTTATTTCAGACGATTACAAATAGCCGAATTCTTACACCAAGTGTGTTGGGGCTGGACTCTTTGTACCTTCTGGTTCAGACTCTGATAATATTCGCTTTCGGTTCTTCAGGTACAGTGGCAAGTAACAAGAATGCAAATTTTGCAGTTTCGGTGTTACTTATGCTGATTTTTTCAAGTATGCTGTATAAAGCAATTTTCAGAAAAGAAAAAAACAATCTGATTACCCTGCTGCTTGTAGGAATGATTTTCGGCACGCTGTTTCAGAGTCTTTCATCATTTATGCAGGTTGTCATCGATCCTAATGAATTTCTCCATATACAGGGGAAGATGTTTGCAAGCTTTAATAGTGTAAATACAAAAATATTGGGAGTATCCTTCGTAATTGTATTGTTAATAGTTATTTACACTTATAGAAAATCAAATGTATTGGATGTTATTTCACTTGGAAGAGAGCAATCTGTAAATTTAGGAATCAGTCATCACAAAATACTTACATCCATGTTTTTATCCGTTTCTTTGCTTATTTCAGTATCTACTGCACTGGTGGGTCCCATAACCTTCTTAGGTTTAATTACAGCTAATGTATCAAGAGAAATGCTTAAAACATATAAGCATAAATATCTGCTGGCAGGATCAGCCTTAATAAGCATCATTGCATTGGTCGGAGGTCAGCTTTTAGCTGAGAGGATATTAAATTTCAGCACTCCTATCAGTATTATCATAAATTTTATAGGTGGAATATATTTCATCCAATTGCTATTAAAGGAGAATACCGTATGATAGAGATTAAAAATATAAGCAAGAGCTATGGGGAAAAGAATGTTGTCGATAATGTTTCCACTCTCATCAGAGAAGGAAAAATCACTGCTTTTATAGGGCCTAACGGTGCGGGAAAGAGCACTCTGCTTTCTGTAATCAGTCGCCTGATTCCGAAAAAATCAGGCGAGGTTATTATTGACGGAAGAAGGATGGAGGAATGGAAGGATTCAGAATTAGCTAAAAAAATTTCAATACTAAAGCAATCAAATAACATCAATATCCGGTTGACTGTGGAGGATTTGGTGGCTTTTGGAAGGTTTCCGTACAGTCAGGGAAAATTAACGAAGGAGGATGAGAGAGTAATTGAAGATTCTATTAACTACCTGAAGCTTGGAGGTATGAAGGATAAATATCTCGATGAACTGAGCGGAGGGCAGCGGCAGAGGGCATACATAGCGATGATTTTGGCTCAGGACACGGATTACATACTGCTTGACGAGCCTTTGAACAACCTGGATATGAAGCATTCGGTCGAAATAATGAAAATACTGAGGCGTCTTGTGGACGAATTGGGAAAGACTATTGCGATAGTTATACATGACATCAATTTTGCGTCCTGCTATTCAGATTTCATTGTGGCATTGAAAAACGGCAGAGTTGTGGAAGACGACGCTGCTGAAAAAATAATCGAGAAGAGCGTTCTCGAAAAGTTATTTGATATGGATTTTGACATAACAAAAATAAACGATATGAAACTATGCGTCTATTATTAAAAAAATGGAGGAAGTTATGAAATTAAAGAAAATAGGATTGTTATTATCAGTGGTGGCTATAGCACTTGCGGCTGCAGCATGCAGCAATAATACGGGAGGAGACGCAGGAACAAGCGCACCTCCTCAGAACAACACACAGGAAGAAACACAAAAACCAGAGGAAATAAAAACAGTTACTATAAAGCATGAGCTTGATGAGACAACATTAAACGTAGGACCTGAAAAGGTAATGGTCTTTGACTACGGCGTATTGGATGCCCTTGATGCACTAGAAGTTGATGTGATTGGACTGCCGAAGTCAAACATCCCCGAATATCTGAATAAATATAGCGATGAAAAATATGCTGATGTGGGAACATTGTTTGAGCCTAATTTTGAGAAAATATTTGAAATGAAGCCGGACTTAATTATTATATCCGCAAGGCAGAAGGACTTATACGAAGAATTTAAGGCTATTGCACCTACCGTATATATTCCACTCATGGGAAATGATTATATGAATTCCTTCAAGAGCAATATGTCAATATTGGCGCAGACCTTCGGTATTGAAGACAAGGTTAATCAAAAAGTTTCCGAAATAGAAACAGCGATAAAGGACTTAAACGGTAAGGTTACTGCAAGCGGAAAAAATGCGCTTTTCATTATGGCAAATGAGGGGAATCTGAGTGCTTACGGGCAGGATTCACGCTTTGGAATGCTGTATGATGACTTTGGCTTTATTCCTGTAGATGAAAATATTGATGCAAGCACTCACGGAAACAAGATATCCTTTGAATATATTGTTGAAAAGAATCCTGATTACATATTTGTACTTGACAGAGGTGCAGTTGCAAAAACTAGTGATAATATGTCTGCCGAGAAGCTTCTGGATAATGATTTGATGAAGACAACCTCAGCATATCAGAACGGAAATATAACATATGTTGACCCTCACGTATGGTATGTTGCAACAGGGGGAATTAACGGAACACTTACAATGGTTAACGAGGTTGAAGGAAGCATAAAATAATATAATAAAAGAGTTTAGATTTTCAGAAAATCTAAACTCTTTTTTCATATCATGATTATTTAATTTTCTATGGATTCTATTATTGAATCAAGGGCTGAGCCATTTCCGTTGCTGCCGTTGTTTCCATTATTTCCATTATTTCCATTGTTTCCGTTATTTCCGTTGTTTCCACTATTACCGTTATGTGAGTCGGTGCCGTCAATTTCCCCATCTGTATTGTCAGTATTATTTCCGTCTGGATTTTCACCGTCTCCGTCACCGCCAGGATTCTGCTCTCCGTTGAGCCATTGCTCATAATGCCACCTTGTATGGTATGTGCATGTCTTCGTCGGTACCTGATACTGGTAGTCGGCTGTGATTATACCGCCGAAAGCCAGATCAACAACAGGGATGCCGAGGACTGAGGCTATCTGTCCATTTTCATCAAATACTACCTGGCCTACGTATATTTGTTTCAGTTCTTCCAATGAGAATATTACTCTGTCTTCCTGAACCTGCTGATAAAGTTTTTTAGCTTCATCGTTGGATGTCTTAATTTCAGGGTCATACAGGGGTTCTCTCATTACAAATACTCTTTCTTCAATGAGGTTGCCCGGACAGTACTGAGATACTTTCATGTTGGAAGCCGTACATACCTCAACTTTTACATGAACATCGCATATTTCTGTAGGCTGAGTTCCGGGAACAAAATATTCTGTTATAACCTGACTTCCTCTCTGATCATGGGAGCAAAGCTCACCGGGAAGCTTTCCTGACTGGCTGCACACCTGTACAGGTATCAGGTTGGGATTACGCTCAATTTTTGCTGCGGGGAGGCCCTGGTGTACAGGTGTCATTATTGCTTTCCAAAGCCTTGCTGTAGCACCGCTGTCTCCTGAAAGCTTCATCTGAACATTATCGTTTCCTACCCATATGCCACCAACGTAGTATGGTGAGAAGCCCATATACCAGAAATCTCCGTTTGCCTGAGTTGTTCCTGTTTTCCCGGCTACCTCGATTCCTAATTCAGCCGGAAGCTTTGCATGGTATGACAGTCCCGGGTTAACGGTAGTTCTCAAGATATCCTTCATGAGTGATGCAACTTCAGGGCTTACAACAACGTGTGTCTCAGGTGTTTTTTCAAGTATTGTTTCGCCTCTGCTGTTTACAACTTTTGTATATGCAATTGGCTCAATGTATACACCGTCGTTTGCTATTGCACCATATGCTGCGGTCATAGCCAGTGGAGTAAAGCCCTTTGTCAGCCCTCCCAATGCCAAGGATGCCAGATTCACATCATTGTATGCCGCGTTTTCTGCAGGTGAAACGAATGTATCCTTTTCGGGATTGTTTACATTTATTAAACCAAGTTTTGCAAGTGTGTTCATGGCAGCATCTGTTCCGACCTTTTCCAGCATGGATACTGCGTTTGTATTGATTGACTGCTCTATAGATTTACGCAGAGTCTGGATTCCCCAGTATTTTACGTCCCTGTGCTCATACCAGTTTTTAGGCCATCTGTCGCCGTTTTCATTGTACCTTGGCAGGTCATCCAGCGGATATGCCGCAGAGTATCCCATGTCAAGTGCCGTAAGGTATACAGACAGAGGCTTTATAGTTGAACCCGGCTGCCTTGTTGCACTTGCAGCACGGTTGAATGTCTTGCTTCCCTCTATATTTCTGCCGCCGATTATTCCCTTTATTTTCCCAGTTCTGTAATCCATTATTACGGATGCAGACTGAGGCTGGACTATTCCTTTTTCCTGGAAGAAGAAATATCCTTCAGGAATCCTCAGAATACCGTCACTTCCGAGCACGAACATTTCAGGATTCTTTTCGACATAGCTCCTTGGAATCCTGAAGGTTCCTTTAGTTCCCTTCTGTGCCATAACTTCATAGTTGTTACCTATATTCAGTGCACCTATGCTGTGTGAAACGAAGTTCAGTTTGTCATCGACAGTATATGCATCCACAACATCTATTGTAGAGGAATATATATCGAACTTTTTAGAGTTTATAACCAGATTTTTATTTTCATCAAAACTGAACTCATCAGCATTCAAATAAATGCCGTTATCTTTATCCATTATGTTATCTTTTGCATAGTATATGAGCTGGCCGTTTTCATTTAAAATATTTAATGCGGAGTCAAGAGTTCCTGTACCCTGTCCACCTGACCATTTGAAGTATCTCCAATCCTGTGCAATAGGCTTGTCGCCCGTAGGTTCGGCTCCGAGGAACAGAGCTGCGAAATTTGCATAGGAATCTTCAAGTGTTTTCTGTATGTTTACATCTATGGTCGATGTTATGGTTAAGCCGCCCTTATAGAGGTAATTTTCAGCCTCTTCATAAGTAAGACCTTGTGCCTTCATTAAATCTTCAATAACCTTTTCTTTAACGTAATCCATAGGAGCAGAGGAGATACCCTCAATCTTTGTTTGCCCGGGATTCAACGCAACATGCATATCCTCGGCCATAGCCTCATCATATTCATCTTGAGTTATAAAGCCCAGCTCCAGCATCCTGCTAAGAATAACATGCTGTCTTTCAATTGCCTTTTCATTGTACACGCAGGCATATTGAACAGAACCTATATATATATATCCCACAATATTTTCTTCGGGTATATCAGCTATATCACCCAGGTTATATCTGTTGAATGGAGCGTAGTACACGGTACTTTTTGCTGCCCCTGCAAGCAGTGCACTTTCCGCCAGGGTGAGTTCACCCGTTTCTTTTGAAAAGTATGCATATGCTGCGGCTTCAACTCCGTAGGAGCTTTGGCCCAACGGAATGGTATTGAGGTAATTTTCGAGAATCTGATCTTTGGAAAGCTTTCTTTCAACCTGTATAGAAAGATAGATTTCCTTTATCTTACGTTCCCAGGATTTTTCATTGGTGAGATATATATTTTTCACCAGCTGCTGTGTTATTGTGCTGGCACCCTGAGCAGTGGGATCACCAACCTTCACGTTGTGAACCAGAGAACCCATAATACGGCGTATATCTATACCGAAATGGGATTCAAAACGGTGGTCCTCAATAGCTATAAACGCATTTTGTACATTTTTAGGAATGCTGCTCAACTTTATAATTTCCCTGTTTTCATTAGGGTCATGAATCTGCTCAATAAAGTTTCCTGCTTCATCAACTATCACCGAGCTTTCTGAAAGTGTATTTTGTAAATTTGCAGGATCTATTTCAGGTGCACTTTTTACAATTCCAATAACCATGCCGGCAAGTGAGCCGCCCACGATTATTATAGCGGCAAAAGCAACGAGAAGTGTTATTTTAAGCGCAATGATAATTTTTTTCTTTCTTCTTCTCTTTTTCTTTGACGGCTTTTTTACCTCGTCTTTGCTTTCGACTATTTCAATATCTTTCTTATTTTCTTTTGACATATTAACCTCCGCTAATTGAACTTCAAGCTAATTACAAACAATTTAGCATTGTCAAAGATTTAAGTTCCATAACATTATATAATAGAAACGGCGTAAAATCAATAGTTGATATATATTGATAGTATGACCGGAATTGCAGCTGATTAATATTAATGTGAAATACTTATTAAAAAATATGTTAAATGCAACTGTTGGAAGCGTTTTGACAATGAATGCAAATAAGTAATGAAAATATTAAATTAATGCATAATATATATATACATATACCCAATAAAATGATAAAATACAGAGGATAAATTTCAAATTGCGGAGGATACATGGAGAATAAAGAAAGATGCCTGTTGGTGGCTATTCAGCTGCCAAACGAGGATGAATACGACATAGAGGAGCTTGGGCTGCTTGTTGAGGCGGCTGACGGCATTGTAATTTCAAGTATCACCCAGAACAGACAGGGAATTGACAGCAGATTTTATGCAGGGCAGGGCAAAATTGAAGAAATTGCTGCGTATGTTAAGGAGCTTGAAATAGATACAGTGGTGTTTAATGATGAGCTCAGCGGCTCTCAGATAAGAAATATAGAAGAGGCTGTTGATGCAAAGGTAATAGACAGAACAAACCTCATACTGGATATATTTGCGAAAAGAGCGCTGACAAAGGAAGGTCAGCTGCAGGTTGAGCTTGCACAGCTGAAATACAGCCTGCCAAGGCTCGTAGGACTGAATAAAAACCTGTCAAGGCTGGGTGGTGGAATAGGAACAAGAGGTCCCGGAGAGCAGAAATTGGAGCTTGACAGAAGACGTATCAAGGAAAAAATAAGCGATATCCAAAATGAGCTTAGTGAGCTTGAAAAGGTAAGAGAAACAAAGAGAAAAAAAAGAATGAAGGACCAGGTGCCTGTAATATCTATAGTTGGATATACAAATGCCGGTAAGTCCACACTTTTGAATGCATTGGTAGAAATCGAGTACAGTGAGGAGGAAGCTGAGAACAAAAAAGTGTTTGCACAGGATATGCTTTTTGCAACCCTCGATACTGAACTGAGAAGAGTGAGGCTGCCGGGCGGCAGAAGAGTTGTATTTTCAGACACGGTCGGATTTATTAAAAAGCTTCCTACACAAATTGTTGAAGCGTTCAAGGGAACGCTGGAAGAAATAAAATATGCCGATCTAATAATACATCTAATCGATATAAACGATGAGAATCTTCAGCTTCACAAGGAAACAACAGCTAAGCTGGTGGAAAAAATAGTAGACAAGGATATTCCTGTTTTAACAGTCTATAATAAAATAGACAAAATCATAAATGACAAGGTAACAACTGTTTCAACAAATGATATTATTTATATCTCGGCAAAAAATAAATTTAACATGGACCTGCTTTTGAATACTGTTGACGTGAAAATCAACGGTGAAAAGCACAAATATTCACTTAAGATACCTAACAAGGACATAAAGGAATACTACTGGCTGTACGAGAACAGGCATACGGAAAGTGTTGAATTTGATGGTGAGGGTGCAAATCTTAACACCGTGCTCTACGATAATGAAAAAGAGCAGTATAAAAAATATATAACAGGTGAAGTTAATGGCTAATTATAAGTCTATCCACAAATATGGAAGAGATGAAATAATTATTAATAAATCACGGTTTATAGGGACTGCTTCCCCTGTTGAAAATGAGGAGCAGGCTGTTGAATTTATCGAAAAGATAAAAAAGGAATTTAAGGATGCCAGTCACAACTGCTATGCATATGTCATAGGAGAAAACAAGGGCATACAGAGGTATTCCGATGACGGAGAGCCTTCAGGCACTGCCGGCATGCCTATATTAAATGTAATAAATCAGGAGAATATAGTAAATGCTGCGGTGGTGGTGACAAGGTATTTCGGTGGAGTGCTTTTAGGAGCAGGAGGACTGGTACGCGCCTATACAAAGGGGTGTAAAATAGGTCTTGAAGGTGGAATAATAGTTGACAAGAATTTGTACTACGATGTTTCCTTTGACCTTGATTACACACTTTTGGGCAAAATGGACAATGAGCTGCTCCTTAGCAGCTTTATTGTAAAGGATAAAATTTATTCGGATCGTGTGGACTTCAAGCTGATTGTGAAAGAGGATGAAACGGAAAAGCTGCGTGCCCTTGTAAATGAAATTACAAGCGGCAAATCCGTAATCAGCATAGGACAGGCAGCATATTATTCCATAAGGGACGGAAAAATAATAGAGTAAAAAATAATTGTATTATTAAAAATAATGTGGTAAAATGTCACGTCAAATTATTTGCAATGTAAGGAGGAAATATGTCAGGTCATTCGAAATGGAAAACTATTAAAAATAAAAAAGGTAAAGCAGACGCGCAAAGGGGTAAGATTTTTACCAAATTAGCAAGATACATTACTGTTGCGGTAAAAGAAGGAGGTCCGGATCCGAACTACAATTCATCATTGGCAACAGCAATAGAAAAAGCCAAGGCACAAAATATGCCTAATGACAATATAGATAGAGCTATAAAGACAGGCTTAGCCGCAGCTTCAGGCGAAAATTATGAAACAATAACTTATGAGGGCTACGGACCAAGCGGAACAGCATTCATGGTACAATGCCTTACTGACAATAAGAACAGAACAGCGGCAGATGTAAGACATTATTTTACAAAGAATAACGGAAACCTGGGAACAACAGGCTGCGTAGGCTATCTGTTCAGCAGAAAAGGAATTATCTCTATCGAACTGAGTGACAGCATCGACGAGGAAACTATCATGATGTCGTCATTGGAAGCAGGAGCAGAAGACTTCGAGACACAAGATGACAGCTATGAAATAACAACTTCCCCAGAAGACTTCATCAATGTGCTGAATGCTTTAAAAGAAGCAGGTTACGCAAACATTAAGGGTGATGTAATGTACATTCCTGCAACTACAGTCAAGGTAGAAGACGAAGAAAACGTAAAATACCTTGAGAGATTAATCGAGTCCCTCGAAGACAACGATGACGTCCAGGAAGTATACCACAACTGGGATATGCCTGAAGAAGAGGATGAGGAATAAAAAATTTATTAAAGATCATATAAATTGAAGATTATAAATTATTAAACACCATATTAAATTTAATATGGTGTTTTTTTCAATATATAAGCTAAAATGTAACCAAGCCATTTATTTATCATATTATATAACAAATGCCCATTGGCTAATAATGCCTATTGGTTAAAAATCAAGGAGTAAGATAAGATGGATGATGTATTAATAAAACAAATATGTTCAAATACGGCTAGCTTTCAATCTAATGGTACAACACTTATTACAATAGCTCAAACATCTCCAACTGATATTGCAAATCCGGCTACAGTTTTCTGTTATAGAGTAACTCTACACGTAAATAATCCGGATCTAAAATACTGGTTATTAGGAATATGTGAAAATATAACTGCAGATAACATTGCACAAGTTACGGTTTCCATTAATGGCAACCCGGTTTCAAATCCAAACTATGAAATTACAACAGTTAATGGCATATATGGTATAAAGATTAATCATGAACTTGGAAGCAGAAATGATGTCATGATTGTATGCATAACATTAAATACAGCATTTGAAGTTGGATCTAATCCGGTTGTTGCTGCAACTCAACAGGGTAATCAAAGCATAGTAATTCATACCGGTGATGATTTATGTGGACCTTATTGTGGAATGGATCCTGGCGACGACGACGATGATGACGACGACGACGATGATGACGA
>DNNV01000055.1 GCA_003497505.1 Clostridiales bacterium
GTAATAGTAACTCACAACATGCAGCAGGCCACAAGAATATCTGATAAAACAGGCTTTTTCCTTCATGGCGAGGTAATTGAATTTGATGAGACAGAGAAATTGTTCTCAATGCCTGCAAACAAAAAGACTGAAGATTATATAACCGGAAGATTCGGATAAACGGGAGGTAAAATGCGAAACAGATTTGATACGGAGCTTGAGAACCTGAATCTTGAGCTTATAAAAATGGGAAGCCTTATAGAAAATTCAATAGAATCAAGTGCCAAGGCGCTTATTGAACAGGACTTAATGCTTGTTAAGAAAGTAAACGAGCTGGAAATCGAAATTGACCAAATGGAAAAAAACATTGAAAGCCACTGTCTGAGATTGTTGCTTCAACAGCAGCCGGTAGCGTCAGACCTCAGGGTTATAAGCACTGCGCTTAAAATGATTACCGATATGGAGAGAATAGGTGACAATGCCGAGGATATAGCTGAAATTGCAAAATATATGGTTGATCAGAAGTTTATTAAGGATTTGGTTCATATTCCGCAGATGGCAGACGCAACCATAAGCATGGTTAAAAGAAGTATCGATGCCTTCGTAAGCAAGGATAAGGAGCTTGCAACTGAGGTATGCAAGGACGACGATATCGTGGACGGATTATTTCAGACAGTTAAGCAGGAACTTATAGAAAAAATGCAGGAAAACAGAGAGAACAGCGAGCAGGCTATCGACCTTTTAATGATTGCTAAATATCTGGAAAGAATAGGTGACCATGCCGAAAATATTGCTGAATGGGTTATATTTTCTATAACCGGTGAACATAAGGAAAAATAGGAGAACAATATGAAGCTATTATATTGTGTGGAAGATGATTCGGGTATAAGAGAGCTGATTACAATAGCTTTAAGCACGGCGGATTTTGAAATTATGGGATTTGAAGAAAGGGACAGTTTTTATGCTCAGCTGAGAAAAAGGGTGCCTGATTTGATCCTCCTGGACTTAATGCTGCCTAAAACAGATGGTATGACAATCTTAAGAGAGCTTAAGCGCGATGAAAATTATGCCGACATTCCTGTTATAATACTGACAGCCAAGTCCATGGAGCTGGATAAGGTGAAGGGATTGGAAGCGGGTGCGGATGATTTTATAACGAAGCCATTTGGTATACTGGAGCTACTTGCGAGGGTGAAGGCAGTTTTAAGGCGTTCAGTAAAGAAGGAAACGCCCGACGAGTTTTTGGAATACAACGGCCTTTCTCTGGACTATAACAAGCGAACTGTTTATTATAAAGGCGCTTCTGTTGCTTTAACATACAAAGAATTTGAGCTTCTGCACTATTTAATGCTCAACAAAGGAATAGTTCTCTCCAGAGATAAAATACTTTCGGAAATATGGGGATTTGATTATGAGGGGGAAACCAGGACTGTGGATATGCATATAAAGACTATAAGGCAGAAGCTGAATGCCGCAGGATGCAATGACTATATAGCCACGGTCAGAAGTGCCGGATACAAATTGGAGGAGGCCGGCGGCGAATGAAAAAAAGGCTGTTTTTAATAATAATGCTTATTTCTGTCGTGTCATCGGTATTGTCCTGCGTTATGACAACCGTCGTTTACTACAGCTTTTATGTAGAGGACGCCGAGAATAAGCTTAAATCGATAGTCGAGCTTACAAAAGATTTTGAGAACTGGGAGGATGAAGGCAAAATTAATTCCTCCGTAAATAAAATATTGAATGCTACAGATTACAGCATGCGCTTTACAATTATACGCAAAAACGGAGAGGTTGTATATGACAGCAGGGCAAAAAATGAAAGTCTCGAAAGCCACAAGGACAGGCCGGAGGTAGCCGTAGCATTTGAAAAGGGGCACGGAGAGGATACGAGGTATTCGAGCACTACAAAGACAGATATGTATTACTATGCTGTCAAAATAAGTGAAAATGAGGTTCTCAGGGTTTCAAGGGACATAAGGAGCATCAATTCAGTATTTGTCGGAATACTGCCTGTACTGGTGCTTTTGTTTGTGTTTTTGCTTGTAATTGTATATATTTCAGCCAATTCCTTTACAAAAAGGGTGCTGAAACCTGTAAAGGAGATGACGAGGTCTCTTGATGAAATGCTGGAGGACGGAGAAGGGAATGGCGTTGAATTATATGACGAATTTGAATCTCTGTCACTTAAAATTCGCGAGCAGAAGATCAAAATAAATCAGTATATTGATGAACTTAAGCATGAAAGAGATACTATAGGACTTATAACCGAAAATATGAAGGAAGGATTTATTCTCATAAATAAAAACAGGCAAATTCTTTCAATAAATACAAGCGGGAAACATATGATTGGCAATGAGAAATTTGATTTGCGTCCCAGCAGAAATATTCTGGAGCTCATAAGAAATTCTGAAATTTTGCAACAGGTAGAAAATTCAATTGAAAAAAACATTCATACCATACATGATATAAAGAAGGACAGCAGATATCTCAGATATTACTTCAGTCCCGTAAAGGAACAGTACAGCCTCAAGGCAACAGGGCTTTTAATATTGATAGAAGATATTACAAATCAGAAGAATGCAGAAATTATGAGAAGAGAATTTTCCGCCAATGTTTCTCATGAGTTGAAAACTCCTCTCACAACTATAATAGGCTTTGCGGAAATGATAAAGGAGGGGCTAATTACCGATTCGGACAGCATAAGAAAGTACTGCGGCATGATAAATAATGAAGGTCTGAGGCTTATAGCCTTGATTGAAGATATTATGAGGCTTTCAAGAATTGAAGAAGGCGTGAGTCCTGAAGAAAACAGTAATATAAACCTGAAGGAGATTGCGGAGGAGACAGCGGCACTTTTATCTCCTAAGGCAGAAGAGCTGAATATACATCTGGAAGTGAATGTCGTAGATGCATTTATAAAAGCGAACAGAAACTATATGAGTGAGCTTATGTACAATTTAGTGGATAATGGAATTAAGTACAATAAGAGCGGCGGTTCTGTATATATAAGCGTACAGAAGGGCGGCGGAAAAATAATTATATCAGTGAGTGACACGGGGGTCGGAATACCGGAAGAGTATCGGGACAGAATTTTTGAACGGTTTTACAGGGTGGATAAAAGCCGCTCCAAAGAAACAGGCGGAACAGGACTCGGGTTGTCAATAGTCAAGCATATAGCAGAGCTGTATAACGGTGAAATAGAGCTTAAAACAAAGGAAGATGAAGGAACAGAAATAACAGTAAAATTCAGCTGTTTACAATAGCAACACGATGAAGGAATTGTCCCGATTGACAGGCAGGAGCCTGAAGATATCGGGCAGTTCCTTTTCTTCTAATGTATTATTAATTTCTTCTAAAGATTATTTTAATGTGCGAAATATAAAATATTAAAATATATTGATAAAAAAATGCAATGTTGATACAATTATATATAAAATTAGAAATGAGTGCCTATGTTCGGATATGTAACAATCAATAAAATGGAATTGAAATTTAAGGAATATTACAGCTACAAGGGCTATTACTGCGGGCTGTGTAAGCGCCTTAAAACAAAGTACAGCAACAAATCAAGAATGACATTGAATTATGACATGACTTTCCTGATACTTTTTTTAAGCTCGCTGTATGAGCCTCAGAACAAGGTGTGCAACGAGAGATGCATGGTTCATCCCGGTAAAAAGCAGCTTGTTGTTCAAAATGAAATAACAGACTATGCTGCATCGGTTAACATATTGCTTTCTTATTACAACCTTCTTGACAATTGGCAGGATGACAGGGACTATAAATCTCTTGCCCTTATGAAAACCCTTGAGGGTGAATTCAGAAAAGCGAGTGCGGAGCTGCCGGAAAAAGCTGAAATATTCAGGATGCGTCTTGAAAATATAGCAAAATTAGAGAAAAATGACACAGATGATGTGGATGCTGTCTCCAATGAATTCGGACATCTGATGGAAGAGATATTTCTTTATAAAAAGGATGAATGGGAAAAAAACCTGCGCAAGATAGGGTTTTATTTAGGAAAGCTCATCTACTATCTGGATGCCTATGAGGATATGGAAAAGGATGAGAAAGATAAATCTTACAACCCCTTTAATAACATGGATACAGAGGACAGAGGAAAGGCAGCAAGGGAACTTATAATGCTGAATTTATCTTTTTTGAGCGATGAGATTGAAAGACTGCCCTTGGTGCAGGATAAGGGAATAATTGATAACATAATATATTCGGGTATATTGAACAAATCAGATAAAAGGAGAACTATTGATGAAAGACCCATATGAAGTGCTAGGACTGCAAAGAGGTGCAACTAAAGATGAAGTAAAAAGTGCATACAGAAAGCTTGCTAAAAAATACCACCCTGATGTGAATGAAAATAATCCGCTCAAGGATTTGGCTGAAGAAAAATTCAAGGAAATTCAATTGGCCTATGATGAAATAATGAACGGAAATGCAGGCAGCTCCGCTTCGTACCAGAACTATGGAGGCAGCAGTTCATATGACGGAGGGACGGGAAATTTATTTTCTGTAAGGCAGTGTATTCAAACAGGAAGATTTCAGGATGCTGTAAGAATATTGAATGGTGTGCCTGTAAGAAATGCGGAATGGAATTATCTGATGGGTGTGTGTTATGTTAACATGGGCTCGTTGGGTCAGGGAATGCAGTATGTGCAAAATGCCGTGAGAATGGACCCGGGAAATTTTGAATATAAAAACTTTCTGAGCCAAATTGTGAATATGCAGAATGTATATCAGCAAAGGGCGTACAACTACAGAGGAGGAAGCTCAAGCATTGATTGCTGTACGCAGCTTATATGTGCTGACTGTTGCTGCGAGTGTATGGGAGGCGATCTGATTCCATGCTGTTAAAAGGCGAGGATGTTGCATACTTAGGTGTACTGCTGGGATTGAATCAGTTTTTTATAATATTGTCATCTGTAATTGAGACGAATACAATAATTCTTTTAGCAGGTGCGGCCCTTGTTGTGGGAATTGTAATAGTGGAGTTCGGGGGTAAAAGCGGAGCGGTATTTTATATTGCTTCGTGCATTCTCGGATTTGTGCTTACATTCAATAAGATTGAATTTGCAACATATATACTGTTTTTCGGACTTTACAGTATAGTAAAGCATCTTTTGGAGTCAAAGCTGTACAAAACCATACTTATATATGCGGCAAAGCTGATATTTTTCAACCTGTCGCTTGCTGCAATGTACTTCACGGTAAAGCTTTTTATGCCGTTGCAGCTTGCATGGTGGATGATTGCGGCTGCACAGCTTTTATTTATTATTTATGATTACGCCTTTGCCGTATTCATTACAGCATATATAACACACATCAAGACAAAAATAAGACGGGGTTAGGTCCTAGGAGGACGAGGTGTTGAGTGAATTAGAAACACAATATAACGAACAGGACGGGGCTAAAATAGTATTCAATATAAGCGATGTGGCAAAGATAGTAGGTGTTGTGCCTGCCACTATACGAAATTGGGAGAATGCAGGTCTTATAGCTTCCAAAAGAAATGAAAGCAACTACAGAGTTTTTGATTTTAATGACATAGAGATTCTTAAAAAAATAAAAGAGTATTCATCTCAAAAAAATATGAATATTTCCATGATTAAAAACCTTCTATCCAAAGATATAACCGTTATTTTTCCTGAAAACGAAAAGTACTATAAGGAATTTTACCATGCGATGCTGAAGAGCTATCGTGAAGACGGAGGATATACCCTTGAGGAAGTGAGCAAGACTGTGGGTATATCGCCTTCTTATCTGAGCCGAATTGAAAACGGGAAAGCCGGAATTACATTTGAAGTGCTCAGCAAGCTTGCAGGATTTTACGGTGAGAGCACATTGAGGTTTTTTGATGTAAAAGACGACGTAGACAGGGAACTTGTGAAAAGAGGGGAAGGCAAGAAGTTGGAAACAGGGCTGGAAGGTGTGGCCATACAGTCATTGATTGATGGCAGAGAAAATACGTTTGAAGCCGTTCGTTTTGTTGTTAATCCGGGCTGCGGCGATTTTAAAGCGCACAGTCACAAAAGTGGTGAGGAATTTATTCATGTGCTGTCAGGGGTTCTTTTTGTAATGTTGGACGATTCAAAAGAATTTATTGTGAAAACGGGAGACTCCATTCATTTTAAATCAGCGCGCTATCACAAATGGCACAACCCAGGCAAGAAATCAACAGAACTGCTGTGGATTCATTCATATATATAGCATATAGAAGAGCCGGTACTGAAATGTAATCAGACCGGCTTTCTGTTGCTTGTTACTCGTTCATTACAAGATAATCTT
>DNNV01000063.1:0-5271 GCA_003497505.1 Clostridiales bacterium
AAAAATTGAAAAGCTTCTTAAAAAATAATGTCAATGCCGTAAAGGTATTGTAGCACTGATGATTTTGGTAAGCATAAAATATAGTCATTCTAAAAATCAAATTTTTCAGAATGACTTTTTGTATATTTTCAGCAATCTCATAACGATTATAATATTAAGAATATTAAGATTGTAGCTTTAAAAACAAAAAAATTGAAATGATATTAATTATATGTTATAATTTCTATCATTATTGATATGTGTTTGTATAATTCGGTTGATAAATTATTAAAATAATACATGAGAATTACGGAGGATAAAATGGGTTTCAGAATGGACATCGGAATTGACCTTGGTACCGCCAGTGTTCTGGTATATATAAAGGGCAAGGGAATAGTTATTAATGAACCTTCTGTTGTTGCAATTGATATAAATACTAACAAGATACTCGAGGTCGGTGAAGAAGCAAGAAAGATGCTTGGACGTACACCCGGAAATATTGTTGCCATAAGACCTTTGAGAGATGGTGTTATATCAGACTTTGACATAACAGAAAAAATGCTTAAATATTTTATAAAAAAGGCTGTGGGAAACTCAATAATCAAGCCAAGAGTAATCATATGCGTTCCCAGCGGAGTAACAGAAGTAGAAAAACGAGCAGTGCTTGAAGCGAGTCTGAATGCCGGAGCCAAGAAGACATATCTGATAGAAGAACCGGTTGCTGCTGCTATCGGTGCAGGCCTTGATATAACCAAGCCTTCCGGCCATATGATTATAGATATGGGCGGAGGAACTACAGACATTGCAGTTATATCTCTGGGTGGAATAGTTGTTAGCAGGTCTATAAAAGTGGCAGGTGACAAGTGTGACGATGCCATTGTGAGATATGTAAGAAAGAAGTACAATGTAATGATAGGCCTTCGAAGTGCAGAAGAAATTAAAATAAATATAGGAACGGCTTTTCCTGAAGAGGAAGAAAAGTTTATGGAAGTAAGAGGAAGGAACCTTGTTACAGGACTGCCTGTGAACCTTACCATATCATCATCCGATATGCTTGAGGCACTTGAAGAAACCATTACATCCATAGCTGATGCCGTTCATTCAGTTCTTGAAAAAACACCGCCGGAGCTTGCGGCAGATATAAGTGAAAAGGGAATTGTAATGACCGGAGGCGGGTGTCTGATTCGAGGTCTGGACAAATTAATTGCTAAAAGAACAGGTCTTGATGTAACCATCGCCGATGAGGCAATTTCATGTGTTGCAAAGGGAACCGGTCAGTCTCTTGAACAAATGGATGCATTGAAAGATGCTCTGATAACAGACAGCATTAAGACAAACTACAGTGCAACATAGCATAATATATACAACATATTCAGATTCTGGCAAACTTGCCAGAGTCTTTGAATATGTGTGCAAATAGCAAATAGAGGTAGGATATGAAAATAAAAAAAGCAGTAATACCGGCAGCGGGGCTCGGGACAAGATTCCTTCCTGCAACTAAAGCGATACCAAAGGAAATGCTGCCAATAGTAGATAAACCTACAATTCAGTACATAGTGGAAGAAGTTATTGCTTCCGGAATAGAGGATGTCCTGATTATTACAGGAAGAAACAAAGGCTCAATAGAAGAACATTTTGATAGGGCTGTGGAGCTTGAGGACAATCTGGAGAAAACAAATAAAGAAGAGCTTCTTGAAGAAGTTCGTAAAATTTCAAAAATGATAAACATTCATACCGTAAGGCAGAAAAATCCTCTTGGATTGGGTCATGCGGTTTACTGTGCCAAGTCTTTTGTAGGCAATGAACCATTTGCCGTGTTGCTTGGTGATGATATTGTTGATTCGAAGATACCTTGTCTGAAGCAGATGATGGAAATGTATGAAGAGTATAAATCTACAATTCTCGGAGTGCAGCCGGTAGCATGGGAAAATGTTAACAAATACGGAATAGTCTCGGGAGATAAAATAAGCAACAGCATGTACTCCGTAAAGGATTTGGTTGAAAAGCCTTCCATGGATAACGCACCCACAAATATAGCCATTTTAGGAAGATACATAATTACACCGACAATATTTGAAATACTGGAGAATACAGGCAGGGGAGTGGGAGGCGAAATTCAGCTTACGGACGCCCTGAAAGATTTGTGTAATATAGAAGATGTATTTGCATACATATTTGAGGGCAGAAGATACGATGTGGGAAGCAAGATAGGCTTTCTCGAAGCGACGGTTGATTTTGCGCTTAAAAGGGATGGATTAAAAGATGATTTCAGAAAGTATTTAAATAATCTTAATTTATAAAGGGGGATATTTATGTACAGAGGAAAATATGAAATGTGGCTGGATAGTCCATATGTGGATGAGCCCTTAAAGGAAGAGCTCAGGAGCATCAAAAAAAACGATGCAGAGATTGAAGACAGATTTTTCAGAGAGCTGGAGTTCGGAACCGGGGGCATGAGAGGAAAAATAGGGGCAGGCTCCAACCGGATGAACATTGTAACTGTTGCAAAGGCGACACAGGGAATTTCAGATTACCTGAATGAAAAGTATAAGGATGAAATAAGCGTTGCCATAGCATATGATTCAAGAAATATGTCAAGGGAGTTTGCGTCAAAAGCAGCGGAAGTATTTGCTGCAAATGGTATAGACGTTTACCTGTTTGAAGGACTGCGTCCTACACCGGAGCTTTCATTTACTGTGAGACATTTCAGATGCAAGGCGGGAGTTGTTATTACAGCAAGCCATAATCCTCCGGAATATAACGGCTATAAAGTGTATGACTGCTTTGGGGGGCAGGTAGTTGCAGACGCGGATACAATAATTGAAAAAATAAACAAGGTAATACTGGAGGACATAAAGACAAGCCCGGATGATAAAGACAAAAAGATACATATAATAGGCAGCGATATTGATGAAATCTATATTGATGAGGTAACAAAGCTCAGCCTTAACAACGATGTTGACAAAGGCATAAATATAGTTTATACTCCGCTTCATGGAACAGGCAACAAGCTTGTAAGAAAAGCGCTGGACAGATTAAATTACAGAAATATTCATATAGTAAGAGAGCAGGAAGAGCCGGACCCTCAATTTTCAACGGTTAAATCACCTAACCCCGAGGAGATAAGCTCATTTGAAATAGCGATTAAAAAGGCAGAGGAATTAAATGCCGATATTATAATAGGAACCGATCCCGATTGTGATAGAGTAGGCCTCGTGGTGAAGGACCATGAAAATAAATTTGTGCCGTTAAATGGTAATCAGACTGGTGCCTTGCTTTTGAACTACGTACTGTCATCTATGAGCATGCAGGGAAAAATTCCGGCAAATGCGGCAATTATCAATACAATAGTAACAAGTGAAATAGGCAGGGACATTGCAACAAATTATAACACAGCAACCTTTGATACACTTACGGGCTTTAAATATATTGCAGAATTAATGCAGAAATTTGAAGACACAGGGGAATATAGCTTTTTATTCGGATATGAAGAAAGTTATGGATATCTGGCAGGAACATTTGTAAGAGATAAGGATGCGGTAATTGCATCTATGCTCATTTGTGAGATGACTGCATATTATAAGAAAAAAGGGAAAATACTATTAGATATACTGGATGATATTTACAGTGAACATGGATATTATATTGAAGAAACTGTATCACTGAGCTTTGCAGGAATTGCAGGAATGAACAAGATGAAGGCCATTATGGAAAGTTTCAGGGAAAATAAGCTTAGTTTATTGGCAGGCAAAAGCATACCTTATGTGTATGACTATAAATTGGGAATGGCTTTGAATTTATCGGATGGCAGTACTGAAAAGCTCGACTATCCTAAGTCAGATGTTTTGAAGTTTTCGCTTGAAGACGGTTCATGGCTCGTGCTCAGGCCATCGGGTACAGAGCCCAAGTTAAAAGTATATTTTTCAATAAAAGGAGAAAATAAGGCAGAAGCAGTTAATATTTTGGAGAATGCTAAAAAAGAGGTATTAAACTTAATCGACCGTGTACAAGTTAACGCTTAATGGTCGAAATCTGAAATTGGAGGCTGTAAATATGAAATTAATGAACAATACAGCCCGCAAAGTTATAGCGGTAGTATTCATTTTTATATTTACATTTAACACACTTGCATATGCAGGCTACAACCCTTCCCGTGAGGAAGTTGAGGATATGATTGACGAGGTTGCCACCAAAAGAGCAATCCCGTCAGTAATACTGAAGTCCATAGCAAGAGTGGAATCAGTTTACGAGCATTTTAATTCTGATGGCAGCCCTAAAATAAGTGGCAGCAGCATAGGATTGATGCAGGTAAACAACGTACAGGGCGGATATGATTCAGGAAAGCTTAAATACGATATTTTATACAACATTGAGGCAGGCGCAGACGTATTGCTTAATAAATGGAGCATGAGCTCATATCAGAGTGTTTCATGCGTGGGAAACATGGATCCTGATGTTTTGGAAAACTGGTATTTTGCTCTGTGGGCGTACAATGGATGGGCCCAGAGCAATAATCCACACATGCTGTCATCCTACGGCAAAAGATACACTTACCAGCAGCTTATATATAACATTGCTGAGAAGGAATATGGGCAGAAAATCAACAATATAGACATTTCATATCTACCACAGTCCGGAAAGCCAAGCAGGTCGCTGGTAGTTCCTACGCCGTCGTATACAAACAGCGGAAACATTGTTCTGTACGAAAAAGGAGACTATGTCAGGACTGACGGTGTAAGAAATGAATATCAGCTGAGGGACGTTCCGGCAGGCAGCTATATCCACGAGCTGGAAGTGAATCAGCTGGGTACTATAACTGATGGCCCCGTACTTAAAAACGGCTACTATTGGTACAAAGTATATGTGGATGAAAAAAGGGAAGGATGGATTGAGAGGAACTGGCTCTTAAGAACCGGAGACATTGAATATGGAAGGTATGTGTTTGATGATATAGCATTCCATTGGTCAAGAAAGGTTGTTATGAAGCTTTATAACGATGGCTTAATAAGCGAATCAGCATCATTTTATCCTGACAATATAGCTACAAAGGAAGAGTTTTTGGTTTTCCTGAGCAAGGCAATTGAGAAAAACGGAAATAAACTCCCGATTGCTGAAGACAGCATCGATACAGCTTCAGTTGCTGAAGGCGTGTTGCCATTTTCGGATGCCGGGAATGTGCATTCATGGGCAGTGAGCTACATCAATCATGTAAATGCATTAGGCCTTCTGAAAGACTATAATAGCGAGCTTAAACCTCAGGATAAACTGACGAGAATAGAAGCTTCAAATATA
>DNNV01000063.1:5385-10073 GCA_003497505.1 Clostridiales bacterium
CACGACGCTCTTCCGATCATAAAGCATACGCTAATATTGATATAAAGACAATATTCTCCGATTTATCGGAGCTGGATGATGAAGGTGTTAAATCCGTTAAATCCGTATACACCAACGGTATAATGGCAGGCAAGAGAGCAGGAAACTTCTGTCCGGATGAATATCTGACAAGAGCAGAGGCAGCAGCCATAATGGTGAAAATCAATGAAAAATTAGGAAGTATTGCAAATTAAAAAAATACCGGAAAAATTCCGGTATTTTTGCGTGTTACGGAGTATTTGGTGTTCTTTCAGGAGCGTTGTGAAACCTTATATCATATATTCGTTCAAACTCTTTAGTTTCCTTGTTGTACAAGGTCTGGGAGCCGTTTCTGTGCAAAAGCTTCGCAATTTTGTATACATCAATCCATATTTCGGCGAGAGCTTCTTTTTGGGATTCATCAAAAATCAGCTGCATACCAAAATGAAGGTGAGGAGTGTCAATGTTGTTGGAATTTTCTTTTGTGCTGTAGCCCGTCATCCCAAGATATCCGATGACATCCCCGGCATATACAATGTCTCCCTCTTTTATGGTCTTAACATATGGACGATCCTTGCGCAGGTGTGCGTAATAATAATACCTCTTGTTATCAAGGCTCCTTATTCCTAGCCTCCATCCCCCGTACTGATTCCAGCCTAATGCTTCGACACGTCCTGTTTCAACGGCTACTATGGGAGTGCCCACAGAACCTAGCAAGTCATTCCCAAGATGGACTCTTCTGAAACCGTAGCTTCTTGAATTACCGAAGTCATCGTAGTGGCCGTAGCTATAGCCGGCAGCTATGGGTGAAAAAACCTTTAATCCGTATTTTTTAACCCATACTTTTTTTTCGGGATCGATTTCATCCTTCACCTGAATTTCATAAGGACCCACGAAATTTCCCAGCACAGCTGAATACGCTTCATAGTAATATCCGTAGTGCTTCAAATCCTTTGTAAGTTCCTCAATGCTCATGCCGTTTTTCAGCTTGCCTATGAGGTTATCCATGTCTTTTGAGTTGTATCTCTTGAAATCTCCTCCGTACCTGGTGCCAAGATACGCCAGCATTTCAACCCAATTGAGTTTTACATCCTCATCGATGCTGTTTATATCCGCTTTCAAGGCCTTATCCATGGCCTCATAGGATACTCTGAAATCAACCCACTTTATAAAATCCTTTTCACCCTCAACAGATACAGCAGGAGGTTTGAGCGTAACAAAAGCCGCAGCAATTCCTGCTGCAGCAAAAATCACGGTAAATATTATCAATGTTTTGTACTTAATTTTTATAATCATATGCAACCTGCTAAATAAATTTATTGTGGAACGTTCATATAATAAATTTATATGATTTATTATATCTTTATATGAGTAATTTAAAAGGTAAAAGAGAATGGCCTTGTAATCGACCTGACTGAGAAAAATATATCGCTAAATATAATTGTAAAATGTAAGATTATGTGATAGTATTAATTGATTTATTGCGATTAAAGGTACATAGGGAGGACAAGTATAAGTTGAAATTTTGTTCATTATACAGCGGAAGCAGCGGAAACTGCCAGTACATAAAGACTGACAATGCAACAATACTTATTGATGCAGGACTAAGCGGCAAGAAAATACAGCAGGAGATTGTAAATATCGGAGAAGATCCCAAAAAGATAGATGCCATATTTATAACTCATGAGCATATTGACCATGTTCAGGGTGCCGGAATTATGTCAAGAAGACTCAATGTACCTATATATGCAAACAGAGAAACATGGGAAGCCATGAGCGCGGTCATAGGAGATATAAAGACTGAAAATATAAAAATCCTCGACGATTGTGCCGAAATTGGAGACCTTACCATAATTCCCTTTGACATATCACACGATTCAGCCCATCCTGTGGGATACAACGTATTTTGTAAAAACAAAAAAATAAGTTTGGTTACAGATACGGGCTGTGTAAATGATTTGATAATAAACAGCATAATGGATTCGGATATTTTGCTCATCGAATCAAACCATGATGAAGATATGGTTCTTATTGGTCCATATCCATGGCCATTAAAGAGAAGAGTCTTGGGAGAATACGGACATATGTCCAATGATACTGCAGGGGAGCTGATTTCGAAGGTTGTAAGAAAAGGGAATGAGATTGTGCTTTTGGGGCATTTGAGTAAGGAAAATAATTTTCCCCAGTTAGCATACAAGACAGTGGAGAATATATTAAAAGAAAATTCAATTGAGGTTAATCCGGGAGTTTGCTTAGAAATGACATACAGAGACAGGGCAAGCAAATTCTATGAAATATAGGTGAAAATATGGGAACAGAAAAAGTAATACATGCATGCAGACTGCATATTGAAATGGCTATTGACGATTTTGTAAATGAAGAGGAGTCCGCTCCTGAAATAATTAAGGTTCAAAATGAAAAATGCAGCTATTGTGAAGAAAAGGCCGAATATGTAATAAAAAAATAATAAATTGTTAAAAAAATGCTTGTATTAGAATAATCATGGTGCTATAATATATTAGCTATCCTTGCTCCTGGGATCAGGAGCCGAAGTCCAAAGGGAGGTGACTCAGATGAGAAAATACGAAGCAGCTTTAATCTTACTTTCTAATTTAGAAGAAGATGTAAGAAACGCAGAAATTGAAAAAGTAAAAAACATAATAACTGACAGACAGGGAACAATCGAGAAAGTTAATGAGTGGGGTCAGAGAAGACTTGCTTATGAAATTGATAAGAAAAGAGAAGGTTATTATGTATTTATCGACTTTACTGCAGGCTCAGATGCTGTTGATGAAATAGACAGAATCTGTAAAATCAGCGACAACGTAGTTAGACATATGATTACAGTAGAAGAAGAATAAATAAAAAAGAGGGAAAAGTATGAATAGTGTTGTATTAATTGGAAGATTAGCCAGAGATCCGGAGCTGAAATTCATACCGTCCACAGGTATGGCTGTTGCAAGATTTACCTTAGCAGTAGATAAAGAAATGTCACGAGATAAGAAACAAGAAGCGACATCTCAAGGAAAACAGACAGCGGATTTTATAGGTATAACAGTATTTGGAAAGCAGGCTGAAAACTGTGCAAACTACCTTACAAAAGGAAGTCAGTGCGCAATTCACGGCAGGGTATCCACAGGAAGTTATACTACACAGACAGGCGAAAAGAGATATACAACAGATATTGTAGCAGACAGAGTAGAATTTATTGGCAGTGGAAAAGGCCAGACATCACCGCAGCAAGGAAGACCGGTTCAGCCAGATAGCAGCTTTTTCGGTGATTTCCCGGATGAAGACAATGACATTTTCCAACCGGTAGATGACGAAGACATCCCGTTTTAAAAAATAGACGATATCATTAGTATGGAAGGAGGAAATATCAAGTGAGTTCAAGACAAGGTATGGATAAAGGCGACAAGAACGAAAGAATGGGCCAAAAAAGAAGACCACGTAAAAAAGTATGCCAGTTCTGTCAGGAAAAGACTACACATATAGATTATAAAGACCTCGCAAAGTTGAAAAAATATACAACTGAAAGAGGTAAAATATTACCAAGAAGGATTACAGGTGCTTGTGCAAAGCATCAGAGAATGGTAACAAGAGCAATAAAGAGAGCACGTGCAATAGCATTGCTGCCATACGTAGCAGAATAGTAAAAATTAGATGTTACACTGATATCAGTGCAGCATCTTTTTTTATTTATTTATTCTTAAATTATTCCGAGATCCTAACCTGAATTTCTGTTAAGAATTCTTCCTTAAGCATGGTATCGCGATTATCAATGTGATACAACTCAAAGGGGTCGTCTAAAATATGGTATCCTTTTTCTTCGATATATGAAAGGGTTTCTTTAATCCGGTCAGTGCTTTGACTGTAGCTGCCACGATAGAAAAAAGAGAGATACTGACCTGCCGGTAAAATGAAGTCATATTCTCTTGTTTTTTTCTCAAGAATAAAAAATATATAGCGGAACACTCCGGTTATTCCCTTGTTTAAATCTTCTGTTGATAATGATGCGCCGATGGATTGATTGCCGATATCATATATTTTACTTTCGTGCTTGCTGTGCAGTTTTTTTATGGCAAAGTCCATTTCTTCATCTCTTGTTATGTTAGTGCTCAATCTGAGGCATATGCGGTCAGGAAATGTTTTAACCGTAAAGATACCTGTGGGGATTTGAAAAGACCCCAACAATGCGTTCATGCGGGAGCGGATTATTTGTTCCGTTGCACGAAGCTTTTTGAACTGATTTTGTATCCACTCCTGCTCCTCCTGCAGCAAGTTTAAAGTGTTGTCTATGCTTTGATGAGACAGATAACTTTTGATCTGCTCCATGGAGAAGTTCAGCTGTCTCAAATCACGTATTATATTAAGCTTATATATATCCTTAAGATTGTACAAACGGTAGCCGTTTTCGCCTCTTCGGGGTTTCAATACTCCTATTTTTTCATAATAACGGAGTGAATCAACTCCAATACCATATAGGTTTGAAATCTCACCTATTTTATAATAATCTTTCAAAGCATTATACCTTCCTTTTATATTTTTTATAAAATAATACTTGACATTAGTATTATACCATGGTTTAGAATAAAAATATAGGTAATTTTGAACAAAAAAATATAATACAGAAAGGATTTGTTATTATGCTTTTTAAAATTGAACATTTT
>DNNV01000155.1:0-1340 GCA_003497505.1 Clostridiales bacterium
CCGCTCTTCCGATCTATGTAATCACCTTGCAATAGCATTTATTCTAGATACAAATTTATCATTTTTTGTTTTATTAACAATTAAATAAAAATTAATTTTTGAACACATCACTAATTAAAGAATATAATAATTTAAATGCTAGTTCTGGGGGTTAAAACGTGTATTATAATAATAAGTACCTTAATGGTGAAGCGGGAAAAAGTATAGGGTGTGGCACACTACAAAGCGATATACATTTATTAAACGATTTTCAAAATGTTACAAAAAATGAAATTCAATCATACTCCTTTTACCAAAAATTATCCGAGTTAACTATGAATAATAAATTCAAGCGCATTCTTTTAAATATTCAAAAAGATGAGGTTAAGCACATACACTGGGCTAATATGATATTAGTTAAATTGGGTGAAAACAAACCCAACGTACCCATGGAAGAAATCCCAAAAGATTTTGAAACTGGAATTAAAAAAGCCATTCATGATAAATTAGAAACAATTTTGTATTATAGAGCCATTGCTAATAGAGCAACCAATTTAAATATTTTTATATATTTCATGCATATGGCTCATGAAGAACATCGTCATAAATCTTGTCTAGAGTATATGTTATATGAATTAAAAACCAACATATAATTAACTAAACTACATACCATATAACAAAATCTATTTATTAAAACAGGCTGCAAGTAATTGAAATTCAGCCTTTTCATTTATCAATATTTTTAATATAGTTAGATGTTTTGAAAGATGTTCTCAGAGGGCTTTTTTGACTATGGATCAGGCAGAAATGCAGCAAATTCTGCTAAATAATAGGTTATGCTAACAAGCGCGATATTGGAATTATTATGTTCCAATACAGCGCTATATTTTTTTCACTGAACTTTCTTAGCACGTTTTCGCATGTGTCTTATTTCATCACATTATCATTTGAAGCAGAGCTTATGCAACATAGACTACGGAAGTATCGATCGTTACACCAAGAAGCATCGACTTTCAGCCAACACCCTTGACTTGTGTCATTCGGACGGGTTTATTGTGAATGTACAATATATGAAGAATGGCTCTTATTATCAACTTTAAACAAATCTTTTAATTTCCATTCCTTTAAATTAAATTCAAAAAAATGACAGCACCAAAACAGTTAAATAATGTGGATTATACTAAGTTACAATATTTGGGAAACAGTATTTTGTATGCTTTATAAAAGAAAAATAGTTGTGTCCTAAATTTTTCCATTGTATAATAATAATAATAAAATAAAGTCGGAATTGTAGTAAACTATGAACATACAATTGTTTACATATAATATTGATAAATAGGAATTTGAACAGGAGTTTTGTT
>DNNV01000155.1:1524-2924 GCA_003497505.1 Clostridiales bacterium
AATGAAGAATTATTACTCTCAAATTTGGACAAAGTTCATACTACCCAAATGGGCGTTGACAGAATTAAGAAAAATCTTGGTATAGATGTAGATGACGTTGTTTCTTGGTGTAGAAATAAAATTTCCAATATGAATTGTCAAATTACAAGAAGAGGAAAGAACTGGTATGCTGAAATAGATGGTTGCATTATTACTGTAAATGCCTATAGTTACACGATTATTACAGCTCATAAATCAAGGGGATAAATTCCAATTTTAGCTGTAGTAAATAAGATTATTTTTAGGAGAATATCATTTGCCTTTATGTGATTTAGAAATATGTCCAATATGTGGAGGACAAAAGCTAAGTTGTAAATTCAATTTATATGAAGCAAAAATTTAGGATCACCATTAATTTAGTATTATTAATATTGTTAAGTGTTATTTCACTTTCAAAAATTAATTGGAGGAATATTTTTAATGGCAAATAAAAAATTAAACTTTTATTTTTTTGGAAAAATAGGTGAATACGATTGTTATAATCCATCATATGTTTGTAGCAAAGAATATTTATCTGAAATACTCTATTTAATCGCACAGAATGAGCCTTTTTCAATTTCTAAAATTGAAATAGCAGAATTTTTAAATATAAAAAAAGAAACAGTCGAATATAATATTAAAAACCTTGAGTTAATTAATGCAATTGAAATAAAAGATGGTGGATATAGAGTTAAATTTCCTGTTTTTTTAGAGGAAGATATTATTGAAATGGAGAATTACCTAAATAACATCGGTGAATTAATTGGCAAAAGAATAATTGAAATTAAAGATACGCTTTTCAAAAAAGTATCTGTATTAATATGTTCAAAATACCATAGTTATGAAAGGATACTTTATCATATTATTTGTGATAAAATTTTCGATGATATAGCTTTTGAATTTTTTACTGAAAAAAACATTTTTTGTTCATCTAAGAAGCAGCCTGGGGGTAGGGATTATATTATTATTGCATATCAAGATAGTAAGTTAGTAGAAAAATATAGCAATAAATTATATGTAGCAGTAATAATTATAGAGCTTATGATTTTACTTTTAATAGTTTCGGAGATTCAAACGGTTTAAGAAATGACATGTTTAGGTTTTTTAGGCTTGTACAAAAAAGTGTAGATAATGCAAGCCCCTTTAATAAAGTAAATGAAGCTTATAATAGAGTTTTAGATAGCATCAATAGAGAAATTGCATATGAATGTGGCATCTTAATTTACGATATTATCAACAAGAATATTAATTATAACCAATTGTCTGAAAAAGAAAAGAATTTAATAGAACTTTTGAATGAATTAGATTATATTGATATAAATGATGCCGATAATACTATATCAATTAATATTCCAATATTTTTAAATTTTGAAATATCAACA
>DNNV01000155.1:3045-17624 GCA_003497505.1 Clostridiales bacterium
ACAGTTATTAGAGATCTATCAGATATTATTCTTATAAGTATTTTTCCGTTAGTAAAAGAAGTTTTTGATAATTTTGAAGTAAATGCTTCAAAATTAACTCCAATTAGACATAAAGTAGATATAAAAGAAACAGCAAATGAATTATGGCACCAAATTTTTGGTGCAACCAATGAATATTTAGTAAAAGAAGGATTTGTTGCATTACCGCAAAATATTGATGGACAAGGTAGATATTTAAGAAGTCTTACAGTTCCGAATTATTGAGAAGGGTGAATATCGTTAAATCCGAAAGTGTTGCCGAATATGAGGTTCAAGAATGGAGACGTTAGAATTATGCAGAATATAAAATAAAACATTTAAAGCTAAAATATCTTTAAGTCTTTTTATATTTATATTTTCAAAATTCAGACTCTTACTTGTGTGAAAAATAACATTATAATAACCTTGTCATCAGTAAATATAATTTGATGACAAGGTTATTTATAATTAGTGATAACATTAATTATAACTCATGTTCACCAACAGTGAGTCGTGAAAAAAAATGCCACGAGACATTACAAGCTATGATGTATTCTTTGTTTCCTCACTGAGAAATTGTCCCACTAGCCAATACATTGTCTGCTTTTATGCGGGAAAGAAGTACAACTGTCTCCACATGCCTTGAGATGACAATAATGATGTCGTAAGTATCTAGTCCCACCTTGGTGGCAGGTTATCCTTAAAAATCGCTCGAACAAGCAGTGCCGAAACACTCCCTAAAAGTCGCATGGATACTGCCTGAAGCATTCCTTAAAGATTTTTTATTTATTAAGCTTCACAACAATATTCTTGATTCCTGTCACTGCAAATGTGACTAGTCCACTAAATATAAATAAGAATCCTATCGGCAGTAAGAAGAAGTTCTCGTGCAAAAATCCTTCGGCATCGATGTATTCCACAGAGTTTGCTTTTATCAGAATACAAGTCACACCGAAGAACAGCAGTACAGCACCGATGGTGATAGCAATTAAATTCATTTTTGCTCTTCGGGTTTCGCTTCCGTCTTTGATCAATTTTTCAGTCATGTTGTTCATATTTTTTCCTCCTAAGATTAATTGGTCGAGCGAAAGGTCAAACGCCACGGATAATTCTACAACCATTTCTAAATCCGGAAGATTTTTGTTGTTTTCCCAATTCGAGATAGCCTGCCTCGATACATTTAATTTTGAAGCTACCTGCTCTTGAGTCAACCCTCTGTCCTTTCGAATCTTTCTTAACTGTTCACCAAAATCCATTTTATAACACCTCCGCTTTCTCTTTAATCATAGTATCCCACTGCCGCTCAATCAAGCAAGCAGCTCTTGCATTGACGATTTTCAGTGCCATAATCACTATCATTGCTCACTTCAGCACTGATTTCAACAATTACCGACTTAATAATGTGATCTGGTTTTATTTCACTTATGGAAATTCAAATCACCGTTACTCTGCATAAAGCATTGCCTGCATACATAGGTGAAATTATATAAATTTATTTCAGGCCTTTTTACTACACTTAACTTTACTTTCTTGTCATCTATAGAACTTAATTTGTTAATTAAATTCATCAATTATTATATCAATTATTGGAGTTAATATAAACTCAAATTCTTTTCTAATACCTGCATTCTTATAACTTCCCACTTTATCAAAACTCCCTTATCCCCATACAACTGTTCAGCAACCAATTTTATCCTTCTCATTTGAAATTCTTCAACCGTTTCACATATCTCATTTAATAATTTGCTTGTTTTAGGTAATTTATCAATATATCTATAAAGTAAACTACCATATCCTGTTCTTTTACCAATGAAGGATTTTGTAACTCTAACTAATTTTTCAGAACTTATTATTTTTTTATATTTCTGCTCAATATCAAAAAACATATAGATAATATGAGGTAATATTTCTATCATAGTTTCATTCTTCCTTTTATTACTTTTATTTTACTTCCAAATAAAAAAATCTGTAGCATATTAACTTCTACAGATTTTTTTATTTAGAGAACACATTTTTATGCTTATTTTTTATGTTTATAATAATTCAATTACTTTTTCACGACTTAATTGTGGTTTAACAACTCACAAAATTCTTATTTAACAATTTATTCAACAGTTACCGACTTTGCAAGATTTCTCGGTTTGTCAATATCGCAGCCTCTCAGGAGTGCAGCGTAGTATGAAAGATACTGTGCCGGAATTATTGCAGACAGGGGTGAAAGAAGCTCGTTTACGTCATCTATTACCACTTCGTCGGTTTCCTGGCTGAATTTGCGCATGGATATTACCATGGTCGCAGCTCCTCTTGCCTTTACTTCCTTGATGTTGCTTCTTGTGTTGAGATTTATATTTTCCTGTGTAATTACAGCAATAACAGGTGTATTTTTCTCTATTAACGCTATGGTTCCGTGCTTAAGCTCACCTGCAGCAAAGCCCTCTGTCTGAATGTATGATATTTCTTTCAGCTTGAGAGCAGCCTCCAGGCATACGAAGTAATCCATACTTCTTCCTATATAGAAACAGTTTCTGCTGTTTGACAGATATTTTTCAGCAAGCTCTTTGTAATTATCCTTATCGTCACAGAGTGTTTCCATAGAGTAGGCTATTTTGCTCAGCTCTTTGAAAATATCTATGTTTATTTTATTGTCAACCAACGCTGCCAATATTGATAACACAGCAATCTGAGCAGTATATGCCTTTGTTGAGGCAACCGCTATTTCAGGTCCTGCATACAGCAGCAGTGTATTGTCTGCCTCTCTTGACAGAGTAGAGCCCTTCACATTTGTAAGCGTTAGAGTTTTATATCCCAATTCCTTAACCTTTACAAGTACGGCTCTGCAATCTGCCGTCTCACCGCTTTGTGATATAAACATGAACAGCGGTTTTTCCGATAGAAGAGGCATGTTATAAATAAACTCACTTGCTATAATAACCTCTGTGGGCTTTCCTGTAATTTTTTCAAAAAACTGCTTGCCTATGAGTCCCGCATGGTAGCTTGTTCCGCAGGCTATGATGTAAAGTCTGTCGCAGTCTCTTACATTCTCAATAATTTCCTGAGGCATAGACATTTTTCCGTTTTCATCGGAATATTCCGACATTATTTTTCTGATAACAAAGGGCTGCTCCTCAATTTCCTTCATCATGTAATGAGGATATGTTCCCTTTTCAGTATCGGATGCATCTATATCCGCTCTGTAAGGCTCACGTATTACTTTATTTCCGTAAATTGTGTAAATTTCTATTTCGTCTTTCGTTATTTTAAGGAATTCCTTATCTTCTATTTCATAAAATTGATTCGTACAGCTAATCATTGCCATTGCATCGCTGCCCAGCATATTGAAGCCTTCTCCCTTGCCCGCAAGCAGTGGCGTTTTGTTCTTTGCTGCATACAACGTACCCATATCCTCACTGTCAATGATGGCAAGTGCATATGAACCCTTCAGCTCACTCATTGTGTGCCTTATTGCCAGCGGCACCTCTTCTCCGTCATTTACGAATTTTTCAATAAGCTGCACTATTACTTCCGTATCCGTATCGCTTGTAAACTTTGTTCCGTTTAAATATTTATGTCTTAGCTCATCTTCATTTTCGATTATTCCGTTATGCACCAGCGTAAATCTCTTCGTGCTGCTCTGGTGGGGGTGTGAATTTATTCTGTTAGGTACACCGTGAGTTGCCCATCTTGTATGACCTATACCGAGGTTTCCTTTGATTTCATTGTCCAAGCATTCTCTGAGCTGAGCTATTCTTCCCTTTTCCTTGCATATATAAACATCATTGCTGTAAGCAACAGCTATTCCTGCTGAATCATATCCTCTGTATTCGAGCTTTTCCAGTCCGCCTAAAATTATTTCCTTTACATCCTCAAATCCTATATAACCAACTATTCCGCACATAATCATTCTCCATTCTCAAATAATATTTTTTGTTTTAATGATTTAATTTTAAAAATCAAAATAAAGCAACAATACAGTATATTCTTAAATTTCTCCATGTTGAAACACTAAAGAACCGCATAAAAACAACGAATCCTTGAAATCAAGAAAACCGCCCTTACATATTAATTTTTAATAAATTTGGGGAATCATCAGACAAAAGATATTATTTCAATAATAGATATGAAAGCTTTTGGTTTCTTTTTGTCCCAACAGTCACCTGAAGGTTTTGTAAAAACCATATCGATGTAGCTACACCGCGAAGCATCCGCCGAATTTTCGATAACTTCGTCCTCGTCAACTAAACAGTCTGGCGCTATAATAATTCAGTCCTATTCCCTTAATCGAGCCTCCTTTCCATATGTTATGATATTATGTAAAAATAGTTACTTTATTCACTACAATTTTAACACATACCGCTTAAAAAGTACATGTATTTTTTATTTTTTTATTATTCTAACTATCTATACCTCTAGCTAATTCATCATATCAAATGATCGCATTGTATTTATATCTTTTTAATTGGGTGCCGGATAACTGTTTTTAGTTTGGCGGTCTCACATTTTCTTGGGTCACTTAAATATATTTCGTGATGAAATCTGGTATCTGTGATATCGATTTTGTATCCATTTTCTGTTGCATAGTCTTCCATGAGCTTTGTAGTTGTGGGTTCATCATCGTAAGAGCCTACATGCATGCATTGAACACATAACCCTTCTTCATAAGTTAGAAATTCAACCTTCGAAAAATCAACCTTTTTCTTTTTCGTTGCTTCTTCAATTGCCCAGTTGAAATCTTTTTCTGAAACAAAATCAGGAAGCCTTATTATAGAAATAAAGTTTAACTTTTCTTTTTTTGTATAATCCATTCCTTTAATTCCGTCCTGCCACCAAAATCCTTCCAACGGGGGAACAACATATTCAAAATATCCATCAATTTTATAGCTGCCCTTATAGCTCATCTTTATTGTAAAAGCAATGCTATACAACAATTCTATTGATTTTTTATATTCCCCGTTTTCCTCATTTGGGTTTCCTTTTCCTCTTACTACAACATAGTTCATTTTAGGAATAGTTACTATGCTTGGTTTATTTTTGGGCATATAAAATTCTTTGTATTCTTTTTTATAATCAAAAGCCATATTTATTTTCTCCTTTATAAGTTGGAATTTGCCCCTGCGAGTAATTAATCTAGTACATGTATTATATCATCTGATAGTACAAAAATCTACTCAATGTACTTAATGTCAGGGTTTTGTACATTTATTATTTTTTTATTCTTGTTATAAAAGACCTCGTTATCATGCAAAATAAAAATATAATTCCAACATAACCGTTTATAATATAAACAACATTCATCATTTTGTTGAATGGAACCGTGAGCCCTGCTGCTGCTCCCAGTATTGCCAAGATTATAGTAACAGCTTTAAACTTAAATGTATTTTCGTCAGCCAACCTTGCGGAAACTATCCACAGAAGGGCGGCTGCGGTGGTGAATATTTCCGCAAATACGCTTAGTGAAAAAATTACTGCTATATATGGATGTATATTGGCTGCTATTATTAATGACGGTATTTGCGAATGAGCGGTTTCGCCTATGTTTGCAAGCAATCCCAATGTTATGACTACAATTGCAGAACAATAGCCCATTGCCCCGTATATGGCACCAAGGGAAGAGATTTTTAAGCTTTTTGCCCTAGCACCTATGGAAGACATAAACACAGACAGCAGAAGAATGTTGAAGCCCACATATAAAAGTGCAGCAAACAACCAGTTATCTGATGCTCTCATAATATTGAGCTCGAAAATCAATGTATTTGCCTGCTTCAGCATTTCCGCATTTTGCACTACGGATGTGAGCCCAAGCAAAATTGCCATAGTTGCAATTACTGGTCCTATTTTACTTATTATGTTTACAATATTGTCCAACCCGAATATTACAGTTACCAGAGAAATAAATGCCATAGATATGCAGCCGAAAGATTCATGCAGGCCGAACTGTTGTTTCAATGTAGCACCTGCTCCGGCAATCATCACAAAAAATGACAGATACGCAAAGATTATTGAAAAGTAATCGTAAATATTCCCTATTCTTTTTCCGCAGTAATAACGAAATATATCGCTTCCTCTTGTATATTTGTGCACATAGCCTACTGTAACAAAGCTTACGCCGGCATACGTGAGCAAAATGAAAACTATCACTGCACCTGCCATTCCCACAAATCCATAGACGGCGAAATACTGCATTATTTCCTGACCTGTGGCAAATCCGGAGCCTATCAAAAAAGCAATAAACGCGCCGGCTATTGAATATATTTGCTTTGCTTCGCCGCTCTTCATCATATTCCTGTTCTCCAATCAATAATCAATACTAAGGTATATGACAAACAAAAGCCTTTTATGCAGAGCTGCGTTAAAGTCACAATTCATTTCAAAATTTTTTGCCATCTTCAAACCTTTTGTTCAATTATTTGCCATGTATTATTAAAAACATGCTGTCAATAATAATGTTAGAAAGTCACTTAAATGTACTTTCTTAAAATTTAATCTTGTAAATTAAATTTAACCTGAACCATACATAGTTATTCAGGTTATGGGGCCCAATATAATTTACCAATTAAACATTTTATTACATGATTAAATTAATCAAACAGGACAATAATAAGATTACATCTATTGAAAGGAGAAAACAAAATGGCATCAAACAATACAGGAACTAACAACATCGTTGTTCCAGAAGCAAAACAGGCATTAAACCAAATGAAGGCTGAAATAGCTAATGAATTGGGATTAACAAACTATGAGCAGGTAGATAAAGGTAACTTAACAGCAAGACAAAACGGTTATGTAGGTGGCTACATGACTAAGAGACTTGTTGAAATGGCTCAGAGACAAATGAGCGGATCCAGCGGAATGGGTTCAATGAAATAAGTTGAAATAAATTGAAATGAGGCTGTCACGGTGTGTGACAGCCTCATTTATATTATTTATCAGCGTTTGCTTTTTCTTTTTTAAGCTCTTCAATTAACAGCGGTACAACCTGGAATATGTCTCCTACTATTCCAACGTCTGCAACGTCGAATATAGGTGCAGTTTCATCCTTGTTTATTGCAATGATAAACTCTGACTCTTCCATTCCTGCCAGGTGCTGTATAGCTCCTGATATACCACATGCAATGTACAGATTCGGCCTTACTGTCTTACCTGTCTGACCAACCTGTCTGTCTTTGGGAACCCATCCCGCATCAACAGCTGCTCTCGAAGCAGATATAGTTCCGCCAAGAAGGTCTGCCAGCTCTTCAAGCATAGGATAATTGTCAGGGCCGTGCATTCCCCTTCCGCCTGATACAAGTACTTTTGCTTCCTCTATGTTCATTCTCTGCTGAATTATTTTTGTTACATCCAAAATTTCAACATTTCTGCACTCTTTTGGAATAACAATCTTAAACTCTTCAATATTTACAGGATTTTGATCTGAAGGCTTAATTGCCTTCATAACGCCCGGTCTTACTGTTGCCATCTGCGGTCTGTGGTCAGGGCAAGCTATTGTTGCCATAATGTTTCCACCGAAAGCAGGTCTTGTCATCATAAGATTTAATTTTTCAGGTTCTTTGTCATCTGGCTCAATAGTTAGACCTGTACAGTCTGCGGTAAGTCCTGTGTGAACTCTGGCTGAAACTCTCGGAGCCAAATCTCTTCCTATTGCTGTTGCTCCATATAAAACTATTTCAGGTTTTTTATCTTCGATAACCTTATGAAGCGCATACACATATGGTTCTGTCATGTATACATCAAGCAAATCATCTTCAACATATATTACATTGTCAGCACCTGCTTGGCAAAGTCTCTTTGCTTCTTCCTGCATGTCCTTTCCAAGCAATACTGCCGTTACGGTTGTTCCTAAATCTTTTGCTAAATCTTTTCCCTTGCCTACAAGCTCGAAGGCAACTTTTTGTACTTTTCGGTCTCTTTGCTCTGCAAAAACAAACACACCTTTATATTGTGCAATACTCATTTTCGGCCTCCTACTATAATATAAATTTTTCTTTCATTTTATCAACTATCAATTCAGCTGACTCCTGCGGTTCCAGATTAAATACCTTACCTGCGGATTTAGCACCCTTGGTAAATGATTTTTTAACCTTAGTAGGAGAACCCTTCAACCCAATATTAGCTGTATCAACCGTTATATCATTCAATGTCCATACTGTAACTTTCTTTTCCCTGAAGGCATCAAATATGCCGCCTGGAGTCATATATCGAGGAGCATTCATTTCGGAAAGAGCCGTAATCAGTACAGGCATCTTTGCCTTGATTGTGTGGTATCTGTCTTCATACTGTCTTTTTACGATTATATGATCATTTTCTATTTTGATATCTTCTGCATAGCTTATGTTAGGGAGATTCAGGTGTTCTGCAATCTGAGGTCCAACCTGAGCTGTATCTCCGTCAATTGCCTGTCTTCCCGTTATAATTAAGTCATATTTCAAATTTTTGATTGCAGCAGCAATCGTTGTTGAAGTTGCCCATGTATCTGCACCGCCAAATGCTCTATCAGTCAAAAGAACTGCTTCATCGGCACCCATTGCCAAAGCTTCCTTCAGAGCTAAATCTGCCTGAGGAGGTCCCATGGAAAGAACTGTAACGTGAGCTCCCATCTCATCCTTCAACCTAAGTGCTGCTTCCAATCCCGCTTTGTCGTCAGGATTGATGATGCTTGGAACACCGTCTCTTATCAATGTGTTTGTCTTTGGATCCAGTTTAACTTCTGTCGTGTCCGGAACCTGTTTTATACATACTACTATATTCACTTTGTCTACCTCCTACTTCAGCATATTGGCACTGATAACCATTCTTTGAACTTCTGAAGTACCTTCATAAATTTCAGTTATCTTAGCGTCTCTCATCATTCTTTCAACAGGATAATCTCTTGTGTATCCATATCCGCCGTGAAGCTGTACAGCCTTTGTTGTAACTTCCATAGCAGTTTCTGCCGCAAAAAGCTTAGCCATTGCCGCATCAACGCTATATGACGCTCCGGCATCCTTGCTGCATGCTGCCCTGTAAACCAAAAGCCTTGCCGCATCAACCTTTGCCTGCATATCAGCCAGCTGGAACTGCGTGTTCTGGAATTTGGAAATAGATCTACCGAACTGCTTTCTTTCCTTAACATATTTAACAGTTTCATCGATAGCGCCCTGTGCAATTCCAAGTGCCTGTGCTGCTATTCCTATTCTTCCACCGTCCAGCGTCTTCATTGCGATTTTGAAGCCCTGCCCTTCTTTTCCAAGGAGATTTTCCTTTGGAACGATGCAGTCTTCAAAAATCAGCTCACATGTAGCGGAGCCTCTGATACCCATTTTCAGCTCTTTCTTTCCTATTGAAAAGCCTGGGAAGTCCTTCTCAACAATAAATGCCGATATTCCTTTAGTTCCCTGAGACTTGTCAGTCATAGCCATAACTATATACACATCTGCATAGGATGCGTTTGTTATGAATATTTTGCTTCCGTTAAGGATGTAGTTATCGCCGTCAAGCACAGCCTTTGTTTGCTGTCCTGCTGCGTCTGTTCCTGCTCCAGGCTCTGTAAGTCCGAATGCTCCAACCCACTCTCCTGATGCAACCTTTGTAAGATACTTCTGTTTTTGTTCCTCAGTACCGAATTCATAAAGAGGAGAACCGCATAAAGATGTGTGTGCAGACACAATTACGCCTGTTGTAGCACAAACCTTAGACAATTCTTCCACGGCCATAGCATAAGTAAAATAATCGCAGCCTTCTCCACCATATTCCTTTGGAAACGGAATTCCCATAAAACCGTATTTTTTCATTTTTTCAACGGTTTCAACAGGAAATCTTTCCTGCTCATCAATTTCCTGAGCTAATGGTTCTACTTCATTGACAGCAAATTGCCTGAACAGCTGTCTTGCCATTTCATGTTCCTTGCTTAATTGAAAATTCATGATTTCACTCCCTTAAATTTTTGTCTCAACCCTATGTTACCCATTATTTGTTGTATATTCGTTATTTTTTTAACCTTGGCGGTTAAAAAAATATACTTAACTCAACATTTCTATTATACAGGAATGCAAATAAATTATCAATACCCTAATTTATATTTCCAGTTTTTTCAACATTATTTGCATTACTTAAATTCCGGTTTTCTTTTCTCCAGGAATGCGCTCATTCCCTCTTTTTGGTCTTCAAAAGCGAAACAAAGTCCGAATACATTTGATTCATAGGCGATTCCTGTCTCAATGTCAGTTTCTGTGCCTCTATTGATGCACTCCTTTGAATATACTACGGCAGCAGTGGAGTTTGACTTAATTTTATCAGCCATTTTATATGTTTCTTCCATCAATTCTTCCGCTTCCGTTACTTTGTTCACAAGTCCGATTCTATATGCTTCTTCGGCATTTATATGTCCTCCGGAAAAAATAAGCTCTTTTGCTCTTCCAAGCCCCACAAGCCTTGCAAGTCTCTGAGTGCCTGAAAATCCCGGTATTATTCCAAGTCCTACCTCTGGCTGTCCAAATTTAGCCTTTACGGAAGCTATTCTGATGTCGCAAGCCATGGCAAGCTCACATCCCCCACCAAGGGCGAACCCGTTTACAGCTGCAATAACAACCTTGTTCAGCGTTTCAATTTTTCTGAAAACTCTCGAACCGTCCTCTGAAAATTTCTTTGCCTGAGAAGCATTCAATTCTCTCATATAAGCTATGTCAGCTCCGGCTACAAAAGCCTTTCCCTCACCAGTAAGAACAACGACTCTAACGTCATCCTCATCCCTTATCATGTCAAAGGCATACTCAAGCTCGCTCAGCACCTGGGCATTCAGCGCATTCAAAGACTGCGGGTTGTTAATCTTAACCGTGCAAACACCTTCATTTTTTTCAATTACCAAATTTTTAAGTTCCATACCTTCCTCCTCTTAAATTTTTTTGCAGCTTAATTATAACATGAATATACTGCACAAAGGGTTAATTTTTGTTAATAATTACATGATTCAAATTACGGCTTTACTGGAAACTGCGGGTTAACGCACAGCTCTGCCCGAAATAACGGTACAGGTCAAAATAAGTGTAAGAAAGAAACAAAAGTGACAAGGCTGTATTTTTATGGTAAAATATTAATAGGATACAGAATACTTCATAGTGAAAGCGGAATTTATTGAGCAGATAGCCATAATAAAAAGAAAAAATCGGTCTTAGAAATTATCGGAGGTTTATAAATGCACAAAATGATTAAGATTAGAAATGAAGAAGAAACAGATTATGAGAAAGTTGAAGAAATCACAAGAAAAGCTTTTTGGAATTTATATATTCCGGGGTGCATTGAACACTATTTAGTTCATGTTATGCGATCCCACAAAGATTTTCTACCGGAGTTGGATTTGGTGATTGAAGTTGATAATAAAATTATCGGAAATATTATGTATACGAAAACAAAGCTAATTGATGAGTCTGGGGAAGAAAAAGATATCCTTACTTTTGGTCCGGTTTGCATTTTGTCGGAATATCAGAGAAAAGGGTATGGAAAAAAACTAATGGAGTATTCCTTTGAACAGGCGGTCGCGCTTGGTTATGATGTGGTTGTAATATTTGGAAACCCGAATAATTATGTAAGCCGTGGTTTTAAAAGTTGCAAAAAGTACAATGTCTGTCTTGAGAATGGAACATATCCGGCGGCAATGATGGTAAAGGAACTCAAACCCGGCATCTTAGATGGAAGAAGATGGGTTTACCATCAAAGTCCTGTATTTGAGATAGACGAACAAGAAGCACAACGCTTTGACGATGGCTTGGAAAGCCTGGAGAAAAAATATCAGCCAAGTCAGGAAGAATTTTATATTCACAGCCATTCTATTATACAGTGAATATCAAAAAACTGAATTGCAGTACAATATCCTCACACACCAATACCAGACTGGCAAGTCTTACCCACCTAATAAGTATCAAATACAAAGAAGAACCCTACAAGATAAAATGATTTTTCAAATCCTAAATCTTGAGGGTTCTTTCTTCTTTAGTTCAGGGCGCCAAAATCAGTTATTTTACGACAGCGCCTTTGTGTAAGTATCTTAATTTCTAATTTTCTAAAAATCTCTGCAGAATTGCAGCCATCTGTGCCCTTGTAGCTTCTCCCTTCGGTGACAGTGCGTTGTCTCCCATACCTGAAAGAAACTTATTTCCTACGGCATATTTCATAGCTTCTGAAGCCCAGCTGCTTACATTTGCGCTGTCTGAAAATGCGCTGTAATCGCCTGATGATTCGGGTTTATCTTCCCCAAGCTTAGCATAGTTGTAAAGCATGAGAGCTGCCTGCTCTCTCGTTACAGGTGCAAGAGGAGCGAAGGTTCCGTCTCCCATTCCTGTTATGATGCCTTTTTTCTCTGCCCATGAAACTCCATTTGCATACCATGCATCTTCAGCCACATCCGTGAAGCTTGATTTTCCGTCTGCAACGTCCTTAGACATATTATAAAGAACTGTTGCCATCATTGCTCTGTTCATACCTAAATCAGGTGAGAATGTGGACTGTGACGTTCCGCTGTAGAGTCCCTTTCCAACGGAGTACATTATTGCATCGTATCCCCAGTGTCCTGCAATGTCTGTAAAGCTCAGGTTGTAGTCAGCTCCCAGTACTTTGCTGAATATGGTATTTGCAGCAAGCTGGTATTCATCCTGTTGATGTGCCTTATTTGTAAGGCTTCCCGCAAATACTGTTACATCCATTCCATTTTCATTGTATGAAAAGGCCTGAACAGAGCCAAGGAAATTTTTAAGGTTTTCCTCCATCATGAATCCTTCCAGCGGTGTCTCCTTCGTTGTGGTCATAAGTATTTCTGCATTTGTCGGAACAGATGATATATATGCCCCGCCGTATGAATAAATGAGGTTGTCATTGTTCTTAACATTGCTTGCTGTTACAAGGCTGTCGCTGTCAAACGTCACAAAGTAAAGTGCATCCTGGTTTGTTCCGTTTGAAACATAGTCAAAGCCGTATTGACCTAAAATATCAGTCTTTATTTTTTCAAGGGCTCCTGCTCCCGCTCCAAGATATGCCTTTCCTTCCTTCACTGCTTTAATGGCATCATCGTTCAAGGCTCTGTTTCCTGCTATTATATCAGCATCCTTAACATCCTTTACTATGGAAAAGCCCATTTGCTTACCGTAAGCAAACATATCAAAATTGTAGTTTGTATTTCCGTAATTAGGATAATTGAGTACACCGTATTCATTACCTTCTGAATCTACAGAGTAATCTCCTGCAAATCCGGGAATATATAACGATGGTTTTTTAATTGTCTGTGCACCTGCTATTGATTTTACTCCTGTTCCCTTAACAATGAACTTATCCTGATATTTCACGAAGCTGCCGTATGATACAACAAAATCTCCCTTGTAAGTACCTTCTGTAATAAATCCAACCTTAATTCCATCCGAAAGCATCTTATTTACCATGGCTATTGCGGAAACAGAATTATTGTCTATGATTACCTCGCCACCTGTCTCTCCGGTAAAATGTGTCTTTGCTGTCTGTGGCACCTTGATTTCTGTGAGCATGTTGTCCTTTACAAGTCCCTTTGTGTCAACGGCTGCGTAGTCAAAACCTCTCATTTCACCAAAGGCAGTTATGGGCTCTGAGTATAAATCAGGCCATGCAGTTATTAATATACCGTCGTACAAAGCTCCGTTGGCTACATTACGCTTAGCCTGGTACATGCTGACAACCATTGAACCCTTTGAATATGTAGTTCCATCAAATGTTACATCCGTGTTCAGGCTATGCACCTTAACTCCGTTATCAATAAGAAACTTCTGCATTGCATAGGCCGCTTCTATATTGCTCTGGCTTTTGCCGTCAAGAGGTATAATGTAGCATTCAGGGAAGAAGTTATTGTTTCCATCATATTTAGGACGGAAAATATCAGCTTCTGCTCCTATATTGTCGTTTACATCCACATACCAATCTCTTATGGCAGGTTCATCAATATTCTTGATTCCCCTTGCCCAGCCTGTAAGCTGATTTTTATAGAATGCATCCTTGTTTTCCATCACATATGCTCCGTGATGTATAAGACCGTGCTCTAAGGATTTAGTTGCCTCTTGGTTTGCAGCAGGCACCTCTATGGTGAATGCCACTGTTCCGTGAAGCATGGAATACTGCGGAGTGTAATTTGTAGACATATCATCCCACGGTTCCTGCCAGTAAGGATTTCCTTTCTCATCAGATACGAGATAGTCCCTTAAAGGCATAACATAGCTGTTAAACTCAACGTTATTCGCAATAGCTCCGATTCCAAATGCCTCACCGCTTTTTATGCCATTTACGGCAAACAGGTCGTATTCGAAATTCGGTTCATGAGGAGGTGAGCATGGCTCCACCTGGTAACCGCTTACGAAGCCGTGAAGCTCAATCATTGTAGCCGGGTTCCATTGCGCTATGAGCTTCGTCATGTTTTGTGTTTCTATCTGTGTCTGAAACATATTATCACGGTTAAGGTCAAATCCGTTTCCGTTTTGCCTCACGTTATTAGTCCTGCCATCGGCATTTTCTGAAGGAACCACAATGAATATTATATTGTTCAAAAGCTCTTTTACGTCAAGCGTATAGCTTTCAACTGA
>DNNV01000155.1:17724-20210 GCA_003497505.1 Clostridiales bacterium
ATTCAACTGTATAGTATTTTTCCAAATCCACAGGTCCGGATGTCTTATTTCCGGCCTTTATAAAGCCCAGTCCCGTGACATGGTCCGTAATAAGCTCTGACCAGTGTATCCCTTGCTGCTCCATCTCAAGCTTAAGCTGTTTTTCACCCTCTGGTGTAAATCCGGTTAAAATATTGTAGGTTATCTTGCCGCCATTTTCAAAGCTGTTAACAATGTCCCATATAAAATTCATTGGAGCATCAACTCCCGGGTTTTCGTCTGCATGAATGTTGCTGTATAATACAGGTATTTTATAATCAGCACCTGAATTTATTTTTTTAATGAAAGCCTCAGGGTCTTCCTGTGCAAGCTTGTTCTGTTTATGATAGTTTTCTACTGATGCCTTGCTGTCAGATATAACCGCATATGGCATGTCGTATCCTTGAGTTGATTTTCCAACTGATAAAACATCTATGTACAGTCCATTGATTGTATCGGCCTTTGCCTTAGCATCCAGAAGCTCCTCTTCAAGCTCCTTGTGTGTTCTGTAGTCATCATACGGATTCACCTTCACAGTCGCCTGTCCAAGTATTTTACCCGACAAATCGCTGCAGGTAAGGGTGAAATCTCCCGTGTGGTCCAAAATAACATTTCGGTTGCCTCTCGGACTGTCAACTCTGTTTACATCAAGAAAAAACTCTGTTGAAAATGAAAGCTTCAAGGCATCTTTTCCGTCCACAGAATATTTCTCTGTAGCTACGTTCGTGAAATACGGCTTTTGAGTATTCCAAACCTTCCAGTCTTCAAGCTTACCTCCCAGATACTGATGAGGAAATATCTTCTCATCCTGAGCTCCCGCTTTTCTCTCCAGAGCCCATACCACCTCGTCCGGAGATATGCTGCCGTCTGTAACAAGAACAGCCTCAAAGTTTCTTTTATCGGACAAGGAAATTGCATCCTTCCCCTCTCCCGTTACATTTTTAAAGTCTATTGCCGGCACGGCTGCTGCTTCAACAGGCACCACAGCCATGGACACGAGCATCATAAATATTATTGCCAGCGAAATAATCGACTTTTTAATTCCTTTCTGTTTCTCTGAATAGTACATTTTTTCTCCTCCTTGAATAATTCATCATATTTATAAAGATATATTCATGTTTAAGATAATAATACCTGCGAAGAAAAAATGCAAGCACTAAATGAGATTTTAATACATTTTTTCGTATTTTTATTTATTCGACTTCATGAGTAACTTATAGTAAGCTATTAACTTCTTTTTGTAATAAAAAATAAACCCTCGAAATAAGATTCTCATCTTATAGGGGGTTATTTACCTTTTACGCTAACCTTGTTATTATATTATATTTGTTAAATCCCACATTTCTTTAAGCACGTGTACAATATTATACATGTGAGCAAGCTCGTGAGAGTCCTGTTGCCAGCCTGCCAGTGCTGCTGTTACACCTGCGTTGAATGCACATTCCATATCGAATTTTGAATCGCCCACATACAATGTATTTTCGGGGGTACTTCCCAGAGCCTCCATTGTTTTAACAAGCGGTTCCTTATCCGGCTTGTGCTTTTCTACGTCATCAGCGGCAATTACAGCACCGAAGTATTTTTCAATCTTCAGGTTCTCCAAAGCTGCTATGGTTGAATACCTCAGCCTTGATGTGGCTATTCCCATTTTAATATTTCTATCGCTGAGATATTTCAGTGTTTCCTCAACGCTCTCATAAAGAGTTACCTCCTGATTGAACCTGTCTTTTTGATAGTCCCTGTAGCATTCCATAACCTCGTCAAAGTCGAATTGGCAGAAATCCCTTGATATGGTCAGCGCCAAAGGCTCGCCGAATGTGCTCATGACATACTTTTCATCGCACTCTTCCTTGCGGAAAATTGAATAAATATGCCTGAAGGAATTCAATATCATTTGGTTTGTATTTGCTAAAGTTCCGTCAAAATCAAATATTACTGTATCAATCATCTGTTTCTCCTAATTTCTCTTGCTCTTCATGCTCAGCCCTATTCTCTGTCTTTCCTTGTCAATGCTGATAATGGTCACGTTGACCGTATCCCCCACCTGCACTACCTCCATGGGGTTCTTCACATATTTATCGCTCATTTCTGAAAGGTGAACGAGACCGTCCTGCTTCACTCCTATATCAACGAATGCACCGAAGTCAACAACATTTCTTACAGTTCCCGTAAGCTTCATGCCAACCTCCATGTCCTCCATCTTCATAACATCGCTTCTGAACACAACCTTTGGCATTTCGTCCCTTGGGTCTCTGCCCGGCTTTTTAAGCTCTTCTATAATATCTGTAAGCGTAGGAACGCCTATGTTAAGCTCCTCTGCCAAAACCTTGATTCTGTCCTTGATTTTTTCTCTGGCAGGCTTCTTTTCTTCCTTGAAGTTTATCTGGGCAAGGGCTTCAAGGCCTTTCAGCCTGGAATTTTTTGAGGTCATCTGTACATTTTTGCTTTCCGCAACCTTGACCTTCATT
>DNNV01000175.1:0-1950 GCA_003497505.1 Clostridiales bacterium
CGCTCTTCCGATCTAAACAAAAATGTAAGTATTATGGACCTTCCTGGAACTTATTCCTTATCTCCATATTCTGAAGAGGAAGTTATTGCAAGAAACTACATAGTAAATGACAGACCGGATGTTGTAATAAATATTGTTGACGGTACCAACATCGAAAGAAACTTGTATCTTACGCTTCAGATTCTTGAAACCGGCATTCCCACAGTTGTGGCTATAAACATGATGGATGAGGTTGAATCTTCAGGAAATAAAATTGATTTTGACGCTCTAACCAAAAGCTTAGGCGTACAGGTTCTTCCTATTGTGGCAAGAAGCGGAAAGGGTTTAGACGAACTCATGAAGGCATCCGTATCCGTGGCAGAAAGCAAGATAAGCCCGAGACTGCTTAAGGTTTTCGATGACAACATAAACTCTGCGGTAAATTCCATTATAGAAATACTTGAAGACGAATACATGGCCGATTCATATTCATCAGTGGGAACAGCGTCAGCTCAACTCAATTGGAAAGCAATCAAGGTAGCAGAAAATGATGAGATTGTTATTGATTCATTGTCGGAAAGTCAGAAGCTCGCCGCAGGAAAAATAGTAAAAGAAGCTGAAAAATATGCCGATGGAGACACGGAGGCAAAGATAGCCGATTCTAGATACAAATTCATCACACACCTGATTAAAGACTCTGTAAAGAAAGCAAAAACAGGATATGTTGAAACAACGTCTGATAAACTGGATAAAATTCTTACAAACCGTATTTTGTCACTTCCACTGTTTGCAATAATAATATATATGTTGTTTGCATGCACATTCAGTGAAAACTTCCTTTTTATTGAAGGACTTGCAAGCCCCGGAGTATGGTTGGCAAGTGTCGTGGAAAATGCATGGGGCTCAATTGCGGAAGTCATAGGCGGACTGGTTTCAGGAGCTTCACCATGGGTTTATTCTCTTGTTATGGATGGTATAGTTGAAGGAATAGGAGCGATATTGGGCTTCATACCTTTAGTTCTAGTTCTGTATATTTTAATATCCATTCTTGAAGATTGCGGATACATGGCAAGAATAGCTTTCGTAATGGACAGAATATTCAGGAAATTCGGACTTTCGGGAAGATCCTTTATTCCTCTTCTCATGGGTTTCGGATGTGGCGTTCCTGCTGTTATGGCTACAAGGACTCTCGATACTGAAAAGGACAGAAGGATAACAACTGTTATTACGGCATTTATGCCTTGTGGTGCTAAGCTTCCCATATTTGCAATGTTTGTTTCTATTTTCTTCGCAAACGGAAACAAGACACTTATAACATATTCACTTTATATGCTAAGCATTATCGTAGCTATTTCGGTATCGTTAATATTAAATAAACTTGTTTACAAATCTGCTCCGTCTAACTTTGTAATGGAGCTTCCGAGATATAGAATCCCTACCCTGAATAGTGTATTAATTCATGGCTGGGAGAAGGTCAAAGGGTTTGCCATAAAGGCAGGTACGGTTATTTTTATATCAACCATCATAATATGGGGCTTAAGTAATTTTAATCTTGATTCATTTAATGGCGTCAATGCATCCAACAATGAAGACGGAAGCAATATGGCTGAAATGGACGAGAGCTTCCTCGCATCTTTAGGTGGTGTAGTTGCACCTGTGTTTAAGCCTTTGGGATTCGGAGAATGGAGACCTGCTGTAGGTGTGGTAGCCGGATGGATTGCTAAAGAGATGGTGGTTGTATCATTGGCACAGCTTTATAATGATGATGTAAGCCCTGAATACCTTGAGGAATATTTTTCTCAATACAGCCCTGAGGAGCTGGAGGAATTAGGTTTCGAAGGCGGAGTGTACGATGAGGAAGCGGCATTTGATGTTTATTCTGAAGCCGTATTGTTTGAAGGTGCAGATGAAAATGCTCTGCATTCAATGAAAGAAGATATTATCACTGATGTGGCAGCATACTCATACATG
>DNNV01000175.1:2134-2508 GCA_003497505.1 Clostridiales bacterium
TGGCAGCATACTCATACATGGTTTTCAACCTTCTCTGCATGCCTTGCTTTGCCGCCGTGGGAGCAATAAAACGAGAGCTCAAGACATGGAGGCTTACCGGAGGAGCAGTAGGAATACAAATGCTCACAGCATATGTAGTTTCATTTCTAATTTATAATATAGGAAGTCTTTTAGTTTAATCACAAAAAAATGATGGAGATGGTATGGATAATTCATGGGATAATATATGTTACGAAAGAAAGATTTACAATAAAGATACTATCTTGGCTGAACTTAAAGAAAAAGGATGCCGAATTACCAAAAAGAGAAATATACTTATTAACATCATACTAAAAAATGAATGTGCCTCCTGCAAGGAAATTCACTGGGAGGCC
>DNNV01000053.1 GCA_003497505.1 Clostridiales bacterium
AAAATATTTCTGAGTGCCCTGCTTTTCTGCTTCCTTCTCAAATTCTTCTGATTTAAGATTTACCTGCTCCATTACTTCCTTCGGCAGATTAGTTTCTCCAAAGCTGAAAACAGCTTCATTTTCTTTTGCTATATGTCTTGTGAGAAGATTTGTATATCCTACTGCATTGCTTATTACATCCAGCCTGCTTTCCTCATCGCCTTCCTTAACTCTCTGCAAGGCCTCTGCAAGATTGCTCATATAAAGCCTGCCGTAATCATGCTCCACAAGCATTCCGTGAGTTATGAGATTCTGACCGATTTTACCAAGGTGAGTCTGCATTTCTTTAAACAAAAACTTCTCTTCCTTGCCGTGGTGGTGTCCGTCAGCATATTTACGTACAAATTCAATCATTTTATTAAAATCATCATAATTTATTTCTTCACCCTTCATGACCTTGTAGCTTGCTTTTCTTAAAACCTTAAGCATGCGAAGTATATAGTCATGTTCTTTTATCATTAATTCAACGCTGTTCATGCTACCTCCTTGAAATTTTATATGTTGTATCATCAATTTTTTCGTAATCAACGCTTGTATTCTTCAGCAGACCCTTTATAAACTCATCTCTTAATGTATAATAATTTTTAATATCTCCGCCGGCGGCATTCCAGTATTGCTCATGAACACAGAGAGTTCTTGTCCACACAACCGAATTTTCATCGCTTGATATAACAGCATTTGCTCTGTCACAGGGCATTCCGTCAAGCAGTGTATCGTTTAAGGATTTGTATATTTCATCAAGTCCCGATGCCTCCGTAAGCTCTGATACCTCTGCTCCCTTGTTTTCAAATATTTCTTTCACACCGTCAATCATAGCTGGTTTCTCGTTATAAATTTCAGTTACAGCACAAGCAAGCTTGTTTTCAACTTTTGATACCTGCTCCTGCAGCCAGCCGTGTATGTTGTTTACATCTATAACTTCTTCCAGCGGCTTCAATTCTCCGTTCCCAAATTTGCCATAAAGACTTTCTCTCATTTGCAAATTATCTTTTTCCGCAAAAGCGATAATTTCTTCAACTATATCATTTTGTATTTTAATTTTATTGTAAAGCCAAAAGTGTATTGGCCCTAAAAATGCGCTCATATTACCTCCATTATTCTCCTTTAAAAGAAGGCATGAATTTCTTCATGCCTCAGTTTGTTTGCTTTTACTTTGCAGATTTCAGATAGTCGTTCAATTGCTTAACCAGATCGTCAGAATTGAATCCGTGAACCATTGCGGCTTCCTCAATTGATTCCATCTGGGATGACGGGCATCCGAGACAATGCATTCCTGCATTCATCAATATTGCGGCCAGCCCTCTGTCCATCTGCAGCACTTCTCCTATATACATATCTTTAGTTATTTCTTTCATATATGCCTCCATATTACTAAATTACTTCTATTGTTTCCGATTATCCAAGAAATATTTTCAGGTCGTCTTCCACTGTTCCTATTCCTGCTATACCAAAGTTTTCAACGAGTACGTTGGCAACATTAGGTGATAGGAATGCCGGAAGTGTAGGTCCAAGGTGAATATTTTTAACTCCAAGGTAAAGCAGTGAAAGCAATACTATAACAGCTTTTTGCTCATACCATGCAATGTTGAATGCCAGCGGCAATTCATTGATATCCTGAAGCTCAAATACTTCTTTCAGCTTAAGAGCTATAAGTGCAAGTGAATATGAGTCGTTGCACTGTCCTGCATCCAATACTCTCGGAATTCCGCCGATGTCTCCAAGCTCAAGCTTGTTGTATTTATATTTTGCGCAGCCTGCTGTTAAAATAACTGTGTCTTTTGGCAATGCCTGTGCAAATTCAGTGTAGTAATTTCTTGATTTAGCTCTTCCGTCGCAGCCTGCCATTACAAAGAACTTCTTGATAGCTCCTGATTTAACAGCATCAACAACCTTATCAGCCAGTGCAAATACCTGCTCATGTGCAAATCCACCGATGATTTCTCCTGTTTCGATTTCTGTAGGTGCCTGGCACTTTTTAGCAAGCTCAATAATTTCAGAGAAATCTTTTTCTGCTCCGACTGTTCCTGCAATATGCTTGCATCCTGGGTATCCTGCTGAGCCTGTTGTGAACAGCTTATCCTTGTAGCTGTCTCTCGGAGGTACTATACAGTTTGTTGTCATCAGTATAGGTCCGTTGAATGATTCAAACTCTTCCTTCTGCTTCCACCATGCATTTCCGTAGTTTCCTACAAGATGCTTGTATTTCTTTAAATGTGGATAGTAGTGTGCAGGAAGCATTTCTGAGTGAGTGTAAACATCAACTCCTGTGCCTTCTGTTTGCTTCAACAGCTGCTCAAGGTCTCCAAGGTCGTGGCCTGAAATCAATATTCCAGGTTTCTTTCCAACACCGATATTAACCTTTGTGATTTCCGGATTTCCGTATGTTGTAGTATTTGCTTTGTCAAGCAATGCCATTCCGCTTACGCCGAATTTTCCTGTTTCAAGTGTTAACGCTACTAAATCGCCAACTTCCAGACTGTCATCAAGAAGCTTTGCCAGTGTGCTCTGCATAAATGCATTTACTTCCTTGTCATCAAAGCCAAGTACGTTGGCATGCTTCATATAAGCTGACATACCTTTAAGTCCGTAGGTAATAAGCTCTCTTAAGCTTCTTACATCTTCATTTTCAGTTGCAAGAACTCCTACTGACTTTGCTTTTTCTTCAAATTCCTGAACAGAATCTGCAGTCCATAAAGCTGCTTCTGATAATTTTTCTTTGTTTGACAATTTGTTGATTAAATCATTTTTAACCTTCAGAGTCATTCTCACTCTGTCGTAGAATACGTCTATATCAAAATTCGCATTTGTAATAGTTGTGAATAAGTTTAAAGTTACAAGGTTATCAACATCAGCAGAAACTTCTTTTCCTTCGCTTCTCAATCTTGTTGTAACTTCTGATAATCCTTTTGATGTATATACAAGTAAATCCTGCATTCTTGCTGTTTCAGGAGTTTTACCGCAAACGCCTACCTTTGTGCAGCCTGTGCAGCCTGCTGTCTCCTGACATTGATAACAAAACATTGCATTTTCCATTTAACATCCTCCAAAATTTAATTTATTTTAATTTAATTGTTGTTTTCTCTTCATGGGTACATAATATATTAAACTCTTTTCAATTTCTGTAACATATGTTACGCTTTTAAAAACTTTTTATATTTATTTTTCGATTCCTTTCACAGTGCAATAATATTGACAGCACTGAATAATTAATGTATTGTTTAGTTAAACTACATTTATATAATATATATAACAAGCAGGAGGAAGTATGGACTTTAAATACGAAGATGACAGAATATATCTTGAGAATGAAAAGGGCGAATGTATTGCGGAAGTAACCTTCCCTGAGGTTTCGAAAAACAAGGTTAATGTTAACCATACATATGTTGACAAGTCACTGAGAGGTCAAGGGGTAGCCGATAAGCTCCTTACTGCATTGGCTCATGATTTGAAGAAAAACAACAGGAAGGCAGTGGCATCCTGCTCATATGCTGTTGATTGGTTCGAAAAGCATCCCGAATTTGACGATGTATATAAATAAAAATTTTTTTAAAAAAACTCTTTACAATTAAAATAATATGTGGTATCTTGTGTAAAAGCTAAATATATAAGCGATGACAGGAATCAGTAGGTATAGTTACTTTTTTCAGAGAGTGCATGGTCGGTGAGAATGCACATTAGCCTATGCTGAACACATCTTCGAGCTGATTGATGAACCCCTTCGGGCAGTAGTTTAATCCGGGCACTCGCACCCGTTACAGTGCAAAAGTATGAATGTACTTTATGAGTTTGATGTCGTGAGGCATCAATAAAAAGAGGTGGAATCACGTGACTAATACTCCCGTCCTCTGGCAAGTCCAGAGGGCGGGTTTTGTTATTTTACGCTTATATATCGCCATAAAAATAAAAAGGAGAGAAAACAATGAAAAAATTCAAGGCAATGAAATTATTAGTATTACTACTGACAGTATTGACAATGGCATCAGGGTGTGCCGACAGCAAGACCGTTTCACCGGGCAAGGCATCCGGAGAAAAAGCATCCTACATTATGGGGCTGGATGATACATTTGCTCCCATGGGCTTCAGAGATGAAAAGGGTAATCTTGCGGGATTTGACATTGACCTTGCAAACGAGGTTGCAAAAAGAATGGGCGTAACCATCAACTTCCAGCCCATAGACTGGACTATGAAGGAAACTGAGCTGAACGCAGGAAATATTGACTTCATATGGAACGGATACACCATAACAGACAGCAGAAAAGAAAAGGTAAACTTTTCTCAGACTTACCTTGAAAACAGTCAGATAATCGTTGTGCTGGCAGGCTCTGATGTTAAAACAAAAGCTGAGCTTGCAGGAAAAAGTGTGGCTGTACAAGCAGAATCAAGCGCATTGGATGCTGTAAACACAGATCCAGACTTCGTGTCATCTCTGAAGGAGCTGGTTGAATTCTCAACAAACAATGAAGCATTCATGGATGTTGAAGCAGGAAGATCCGAAGCATTGGTTGTTGACGAGGTTCTGGCAAGGTACTACATGAAGCAGAAAGGACAAGAAAAATATCGTGTTCTTGAAGAAAACTTCGGAGATGAAGAATACGCAGTAGGTGTAAGAAAATCTGACACTGAGCTGATGAAAAAGCTTAATGATGCATTTGACCAGATGAGAAGTGACGGAACATACGAAAAAATTTACGCAAAATGGTTTTCTGAAAATTAATTTACGGATGTGAGGAGCATATGGAATCAAAAGTTTTGGAAATGCTTATACCTATGACATTAGAGGGACTTAAGTCCACCATAGGAGTGTTTGCGGTGACGCTTGCCGCATCCTTGCCTCTATCAATCTTAGTCGCAAAGATGAGGATGTCAAAAAATAAAATAGTTTCTTCCTTAACAGGAATCTACATTTATATAATGAGAGGAACGCCGCTGCTTTTACAGCTAATGTTTATTTTCTTCGGATTTGTATTTGTTCCTTACATCGGATATGCGTTCAGCAGGACACAGGCTATATTCATAGCCTTCATACTGAACTATACGGCATACTTCGCTGAAATATTCAGAGGTGGAATAAATTCAATAGATATCGGACAATATGAGGCTGCTCAAGTTTTAGGCCTGAGCAGGACTCGTGCATTTATGAAAATTATACTGCCTCAGGTTATAAAAAATGTGCTGCCCTCCATAGGAAATGAGGTAATCACCCTGGTGAAGGACACATCACTTGTTTATATTTTAGGCGCAAGCGACATTCTGAAGGCCGCGAAATCTGTATCAAACAGATATTCAGCATTCAGCCCATATATATTTGTGGGATTTGTCTATCTCGCAATTACCGCAGTGCTGACCAGGGCTCTGGCTAAAATCGAAAACAAATACAACTATTACAGATAGGAGATTCATATGGTATTGAAGGTTAATAACTTAAGCAAAAGCTTCAACGGACAAAATGTGTTTGAAGACATCTCCTTTTCTGCAGCTGCAGGAGAAATAGTATGTATACGCGGCAAATCTGGAGAAGGTAAGACAACCCTGCTCAGATGCATAAACAATCTTGAATTTCCGGACAGAGGCTCCATAGAAATAAATAGCTTATACTTATATAAGGAAGAAAACGGACAAGTCAAGCATGCCTCAAAATCCGAGCTTCAATCCATACATCAGGAAATAGGGCTTGTTTTTCAGAACTTCAATTTGTTTCCTCACATGAACGTAATGGAAAATCTCATTGAAGCCCCTGTATTCTTAAAAAAGATGTCATCGGATAAAGCGAAAGAAAGAGCTCTCGAATTATTAGAACAGCTGGAGCTTGAGGGCAAGGAACACAGCTACCCCTACCAGCTTTCCGGAGGGCAGAAGCAAAGAGTCGCCATAGCACGGGCATGCATGCTCAATCCGTCAATTCTTTGCTTTGATGAGCCTACATCGGCTCTGGACGAAAGCACCAGAGGCCAGATTTCAAAAATTATAAGGAAGCTTTCATCACAGGGGATGGCAATAATAATAGTAACTCACGACAATGCATTCGTAAACGAAATCGCAGAAAAAATAATAACACTTTCTGAGGGGAAAATAACCATAGAAACAACAAGGAGGCCATAGGCCTCCTTGTTATAATCATTCATTTATTTATAAGCATCCGTTTGAGAAATCCGGATGGCATACTATTTCAACTTCTTCGTCGTTTATAAGCTTTGCAATATGCTGGTCGATTTCTTCGGGAGTAATATTTGGTGAAAATCTTGCAACAACAGTTCCTTCTCTGTCAATAAGGAATTTTGTGAAGTTCCATCTTATATCATTGTCCTTGATGTCCGGTGTGTATTGCTTAAGTTTTTTGTAAAGCTCTGCTGTTTCTTTGTTTCTGTATTCCTCGGCTGTAGTCTTTAAATAATTGTACAGAGGTTCTTCATTTGCTCCGTTTACGTCTATTTTTGAAAATTGCTTGAAATCCACTCCAAAGTTCAATCTGCAGAATCCAACAATCTCTTCGTTTGTACCGGGAGCCTGCTCAAGGAATTGGTTGCTCGGAAAATCCAATATTTCAAATCCGTCCGGCTGATATTTTTCGTACAGCTTTTGCAAGCCGTCATATTGAGGAGTAAAGCCGCAGCCTGTGGCGCCGTTAACTACCAATAATACCTTTCCCTTATATTCTGATAGAGCTACATCCTTGTTTTCTGCATCCTTTACTATAAAATCATATATTTTCATGTAAGCCTCCTATATTTATTTAATTAATTATGACTAAATTATACCCCTGCACAAGAATTTTAAACAAATTGCTGCAGGCATAAAATAGCAAATAGATTTTGTGTTAATAGTATTTTTTATAACATCTTTCGACAATAGATAATTACAATTACTTAATATTTACGGTCAATTAATCGTTTTTTCCTATTTTTCCAAGCGATTCAGCTTTAAATCCCTTTGTTACTATTTTAACCTGTTGTTAACAAATTGTAAGAATTATCTTCGCAATGTTGGCATGTGTAAAAAATAATCAATAAAATGAAAACGTATTTCTTGAAGTTCTTAACAAAACATCCTACTTATGAATTTTTTTTCATTTTAGGCACTTGTATATTAACCACGTACATGCTAAAATAAAGAAAACGTTTGATTCTTTTTGAATGTAAAACGTTTTTTAATTAATTATTTTAATGGAGGCGAAATAATGGAAACAATCATGAAAATCAACGGTTTTATTAACGGCATTGTTTGGGGACCACCAATGCTTATATTAATCGTTGGAACAGGTATTTATTTTACAATACGCACTAATTTCTTCTCAATCGTAAGACTTGGTTATGTACTTAAAAACACTCTTATGAAGATGTTTGCTAAGAGCGACAAGGGTGAAGGTGAGGTATCTGCATTCCAGGCGGTTTCTACAGCTCTCGCAGCTACAGTAGGAACAGGTAATATTGCCGGTGTTGCTACAGCTATTGCAATGGGTGGACCGGGTGCAATATTCTGGATGTGGTTTGCTGCTTTGGTTGGTATGACTACAAAGTTTGCAGAGGTAGTTTTGGCTGTTCACTACAGAGAATCTACACCTGACGGAAGATTTATGGGTGGTCCAATGTACTATATTACAAAGGGATTAAACATGAAATGGCTGGCAACTCTGTTTGCTTTCTTCGGTGCACTTGCAGCATTCGGTATAGGTAACATGGTTCAGTCAAACTCAATTGCTGAAGCTCTTAACGTTACATTCGGCTTGCCTAAATTAGGCGTTGGTATCTTCTGTGCAGTATTTGCTGCAGTAGTAGTAGTTGGTGGTATAAAGAGAATCGGTCAGGTTACTGAAATATTTGTACCTTTCATGGCAGCTTTCTACATTATCGGCGGTTTGGTAATTATCATTATGAATATTGGTAACCTTCCTGCAGCTCTTGCTTTAATAGTTAAGAGTGCATTCACAGGTCAGGCTGCTGCAGGTGGATTTACAGGCTCAACAGTTATGCTGGCAATGAGATACGGGGTTGCAAGAGGAGTATTTACAAACGAAGCAGGATTAGGTTCCGCTCCTATAGCACATGCTGCTGCAACTACTGACAGTGCAGTACGTCAAGGATTGTGGGGAGTATTCGAAGTATGGATTGACACATTGGTAATAGCTACTATTACAGCATTGTCAATCATCCTTACAGGAGTATGGGAAACTGGATTATCAGGTGCATCATTAACAACTGCAGCATTTAACAGTGTTATCCCTGTTTACGGCGGATGGATAGTTTCAATAGGTCTTTTCCTGTTTGCATTCTCAACTATATTAGGCTGGGAATACTATGGTGAAAGATGTGCTGAATATCTGTTTGGACCAAAAGTAAACATGGTATACAGAGTATTATGGATTCCTTTCATAGTTATAGGTGCAATAGGCGGACTGAATGTTCTTTGGGATTTAGCTGATACATTGAACGGTTTAATGGCAATTCCAAACTTAATAGGTCTTGTATTCTTAAGCCCAGTAGTGTTTAAGCTTACTAAAGAATTCTTTACAAAAGAAAAGATTGCAGGAAAATAATAAAACAATAAAAAAAAGCAGTTCCGGAAATCCGGAACTGTTTTTTTATTCTACTGTTACCCTTATTGTCCCGCCATAGGATTTATAGCCGGTTGATTTTCCTTCATACACAGTATATTCGATATCAAATATACCATCATCTTCAAAAACATATCTTATATATTCTGTGTCGTCCAGTTCATAGCTTTCATTTTCTTTCACATTTACAGCCTTGCCGGTATCTTTCAGCTTAATTTTTAAAGTTCCGGTTTTGGGAAGCTTGAATTTAACAGATTTAAGATTATCAAATTCTATACCTGACTTTCTTCCTACCAACCCCTCCAGTTCCTCGACGAAGTCAATCCTTATCTCTTCATCATCATATTCGGCGTTCAGCTTCAGCATTTTAATTTCCTGAACTGCTTCAACCTTTATTTTTATTTCACCATAGTGTTCTATCTCATTTTTAGTATCAAAATTTTCATATCCCGTGTATTTCAATGTAACTTCACCTGTGAAATCCTGATACGGCTTGAAAATAAGACTGCTCAGCTGCTTTCTTTCATAGACTGTACCTTTGACTGTCTCTTCTCCTTTTTCAGGCTTTCCGTCTCCATCCTTATCAAAATACAACGTGCCTGCCTTACTGTCCGGAATTTCAAATTTAACTTCCGAAATGAAATCCGCAAAATCTGATTTTACCAGGTTAATATATTCGTTTTTATTGACCTTGTAGGACAATGTGTCTAAATTCTGATTCTTAACAGCTATTTTAATAATCCCGTCATATGACTTACTTTCAGTATATGCTGTATACTTTATTGTAGCTGTTCCTACGAAGTTTTTATCCGGAACAAAGGATACTTCTTCTACTATATTATCTTGGTCGTATCCAAAATAGTATTTAGTGCTCTCAACCACTAAAGAGTTTCTGCTTCTGTCGGCATCGTAACTATAATATAGCTTTCCTCCCTTATCCGGAAGAGCGAATTTCACATATTTGAGCGTCTCTTTATTCTTGGAAGAAACCAAGGAATCATATACCTTTACAAACCAACTGTCCTTGAAATCCAGCTGAGCCTTATTCGCAATGTCAAGCTTTATATCGTCAAACTCGTTATCCAAATCTGATTCTTGCTCACTC
>DNNV01000057.1:0-3050 GCA_003497505.1 Clostridiales bacterium
ATATCATTTTAATATCAGAGAGGTGAATGAAATGAATGATTTAAACAAAGAAAATAAACTCATAAATGAAGAACTTGCACCGGCCTCCGCCAACGGCATGTTTGTATTGATACTTAATACTGCATTGATCATATTGTCATTTATGATGTTTCTCTACAGCATAATAAATTTAAAGGGTGCATTCAGTGTAATTTTAATAATAGTTGGTGCATTGTACGCATTTTTGATAGGTCCAATCCTCTATGCCGGGCTGAAAATATTAAAGCCCAACGAGGCATTGGTGCTCACTTTGTTCGGAAAATATTACGGAACCTTGAAAGGCGAAGGATTTTATTTTGTAAATCCTTTTGTTTCCGCTGTAAATCCCGGTTCAAAAACCACTTCAACAGGAACAATTTCTGTGGATACCTCAGGTCATGACAAAAATGTAAGAGACATAAACTTACATGTTACAAGCAAGAAAATTTCATTGAAGGCAATGACTCTTAACAATGACAAGCAGAAAATAAATGATGCTCTTGGCAATCCCATAATTATAGGAATTGTTGTTATATGGAGAGTTGTAAATACTGCAAAAGCAGTATTCAACGTTGACAATTACAATGAGTTTCTTTCCATACAATGCGATTCCGCACTGAGAAATATTGTGAGGCTCTATCCTTATGATACATTCGGAGATGACAATGAAAAAACACTTCGTGGAAGCAGTGTAGAAGTTGCAAGAAAACTTCAGGCAGAAATACAGGATAAGGTTGAGGCTGCCGGACTGGAAATAATGGAGGCAAGAATCACACATTTATCCTACGCTCCTGAAATAGCTGCGGCAATGCTTCAGAGACAGCAGGCTTCCGCCATAATTGACGCAAGACAAATGATAGTTGAGGGTGCCGTTGGCATGGTTGAAATGGCTCTTGAAAAGCTTAACCAGAATGAAATCGTACAGCTCGATGAAGAGAGAAAAGCAGCCATGGTGAGCAACCTACTGGTTGTATTATGCGGAAACAAGGACGCACAGCCAATCGTAAATTCGGGATCCCTTTATTAAAGGTGCACCAATGGATAAAAAAGATAAGGAAAAGAAGCAGCTGCTTCTGAGATTATCTCCAAAACTATGGGAAGAGCTAGCCGATTGGGCCGAGGATGATTTTCGCTCCATAAACGGACAAATAGAATACTTGCTCAATGAGTGTGTTAAGCAAAGAAAAAAGACTGCCAACAAGAAAGAGGCTGAATAATTCAGCCTCTTTCATTTATTCTAAAATTATTACATTCCTCTTCCAAACATCGGTTGACTTTCTCTTTTTCTTTCGAGGATTTTCTTCAGATGTTTCTTTTCTTCATTCAGTATAATAGCCATTTCTTCTTTAGCCAGATCAGGATACAACTTCTGCAGCTCTGTAACAAACAATACAGCATCTCTTTCAGCTTTTTCAGCAATATCAAATATCTGGCTCTTTGTGAACACTTTTCTTGCTTTTTCAATAAGTTCTTCATCGAATAATGAATTGCTCTCAATCAGCAGGTCAAGATATTCTGCTTCACTTTGTTCGATTTCAATTTCAACTTCCTTTTCGAATTTTGCCAGCAGCGCATTGTAGATTTTTTCGTGTCTCTCTTCGTCTTCAGCAAGCTGCTCAAAAAACTTTTCACCGATTCTCGCCTCAGCATCAATTGCCTTGTAAAGCCTGGTAGCTGATTTTTCATTTTCAGCAATGGTTTTTAATAAATTTACTCCGTTCCATTTAACTGTCATAGTCGCCCTCCTTAAAATAATTTCTTTAATTTATTACCCAATAAAAAGCAAACTAAACCAAATATTTGTAAATTATTTATATTTGTGAAAGGGCATGCTCTATATCTTCAATTATATCATCGATATTTTCAATACCTACTGATAGCCTTACCAGTCCCGGAGTAATACCTGCAGCTGTAAGCTGGCTGTCGGAAAGCTGCCTGTGAGTAGAGCTTGCCGGATGAAGCACGCATGTACGGATGTCGGCAACATGCACCTCATTTGAAGCTAACTTAAGCGAATCTATAAACTTAACGGCATTTTCCCTGCTTCCTTTAATGGACAGAGAGATTACCCCTGCGCTTCCCTTTGGTACATATTTGTTTGCAAGCGCGTAATATTTATCATCCTTTAGCCCGGGGTATGCTACAAATTCCACCTTGTCAGACTTACTTAAATATTCAGCAACCTTTAAAGCATTGCTGCAATGTCTGTCCATTCTCACCGCAAGAGTTTCCAATCCAAGATTCAACAAGAACGCAGCATTTGCCGAAGGATACGCACCAATATCCCTCATAAGCTGAACCCTGGCCTTTGTTATATACGCGGCCTTTCCGAAAGATTCAGTATATATAATTCCGTGATATGATTCATCCGGCTCAGTAAACTCAGGAAACTTTCCGTTTGCCCAGTTGAAATTTCCGCTGTCAACAATCACCCCACCCAGCTGCACAGCATGTCCATCCATATACTTTGAAGTTGAATGAACAACAATATCAGCACCATATTCCATAGGTCTGCATAAATATGGAGTTGCAAATGTGTTATCAACAATCAGAGGAACATTATTTTTGTGGGCAATATTAGCAAATCTCTCAATATCCAATACTGTAAGAGCCGGATTTGCTATAGTTTCCCCAAATACAGCCTTTGTGTTCTCTCTGAATTCCTTCTGAATTTCTTCATCTGTTGCATCCTGGTTTACAAATGTGCACTCAATTCCGAATTTCTTCAGAGTTACACCAAATAAATTGATTGTACCTCCGTAAATCGTTGATGCGCTTATAAAATGGTCCCCTGCCTGCAAAATATTAAGAATGCTCAGCAGAGATGCTGCCTGTCCCGATGTTGTGCACAGAGCTCCAGCTCCGCCTTCCATGGATGCGATTTTTTCCTCAACAGCTGCAACCGTAGGATTTGATATGCGCGAATACATGTGCCCCGCTACCGTCAAGTCGAATAATTTTCCTATGTGGTCAGATGAATCATATTTATACGTGGTGCTTTGATAAATCGGCAGAGCTCTGGGCTCCCCGTT
>DNNV01000057.1:3127-3373 GCA_003497505.1 Clostridiales bacterium
CTCTGGGCTCCCCGTTTTTCGGATGATAACCTTCATGAAGGCACTTAGTTTCAAATTTCATAATTTCTCCGCCTTGTCATTTATTTTTTATCAAATCTTACCTATATCGTGCTGTAAAATTCTTCTATAAATTTATTCAGCTCATCCTCCTGGTTCTGCTTCATTGATGATGTTATTTCAAAAGGTGTCCCTACTATTTCAACGTTCTTCATGGAACAAATTCTTTCCTGCATGGATTTAACCGCA
>DNNV01000057.1:3583-4811 GCA_003497505.1 Clostridiales bacterium
ATGGAGACCATGTTCCGCTTCCAACAAGCCCTACCTTCCTGTTCTGGAGATTCAGCGCCTTAAGCTCATGGAGCAATGATTCCATTCCGTAATAAAGACCAAGGTTATATGTTACAGACCCAAATATAACGTGGCTGTACTTCCAGATATCAGCAACTATATATGAGGGGTGTGTTTTGGAAACATCGTACATTCGCATGTCCTTGATTCCCTTTTGCGCAAGCTTTCCCGCTATTACATTCATTGTATTTTCCATGTTTCCGTACATGGATGCATATACCAGCACAACACCTTTCTTCTCTGGCTCATATCTGCTCCATTTATCATATTTGTCAATTATGTATGATAAATTCTCTCTCCATACAGGACCGTGCAGAGAGCAGATTATCTTTATTTCATACTGACTCACCTTTTTTAATGCTGTCTGTACCTGAGGTCCGTACTTGCCGATAATATTTGCGAAGTATCGTCTTGCTTCATTCAAATAATGGTTTTCAAAATCCGTGTCATCACTGAACAAATTTCCTGCCAGAGCACCAAAAGTACCGAAGGCGTCTGCCGCGAACAATACTTTCTCTTTCTCCTCATAGGTAAACATTACCTCAGGCCAGTGAACCATAGGCATTGCCATGAACTTCAAATTGTGACTGCCAAGACTCAGGGTATCTCCGTCCTTTACCTCCAATGTATTGTTGCAATACTCGAAATCATAAAACTGGCTGATAAACTGGAATGTTTTTTTATTTCCGACTATTTTAATATCAGGATATCGCTTTAAAAGTTCTTCGATATTAGCGCAGTGATCAGGCTCCATATGGTTGATTATGAGATAATCCAGTTTTCTTCCGTTCAGCACATGGGCTATATTTTCAATAAACAGTCTTCCTATGGAAATATCCACAGTGTCCATTAACGCTGTTTTTTCATCTAAAATTAAATACGAATTATAGCAAACTCCATCAGGAATAGGAAACATATTTTCAAAACGCTCCAGTCTTCTGTCGTTGCCACCTACCCAATAAATATTATCGCTTATTCTTTGAACGCAATGCATTATACCACTCCTTTATTTGTACGAATACCGGGGAATCCCGAAAATCCGCATTGTCTTTAGCTTTATTTTACATTATTATATCACAAACTAATTAAGTGTCCATCCATTTCTGGCAATTTTATCTTATCTAAAAACTTGAACCTGTAATAGTTTATACTGTTTTAATTTTAAAAT
>DNNV01000206.1 GCA_003497505.1 Clostridiales bacterium
AGCTCTTCTTATCGTTGTGTTTGCTGTTTATCTCTACGTAATTTTTATTCCTGCTAACATAGCATAAATTATTTTGGTATCTTCATTTACAGGTATTTCATATCCCTCGATAGAATCTCTAACGGTTCCGTCTTTCATGATGTGTATGATTTCAATAGGTTTTTTTTCATTTTCCTTTGATTTTTTACTTTTTATAATTTTATTTGCCATTTTAACCACCTCTGTACATTGTATTTTCAACGGTTTGTACATTATGCTATTAATCTTAACAAGCCGCCCTTTATATTACGGATTGTTGTTGCCATCGCCCCCTATTCTTTTTGTATATTACGCAACTTGCATTGCATATACATTTCAATGTAAGCGCCCTTTTCAGCCGGGGTCATGTTTTGAAATTCTTTGAATTCCTTTTCAATTTCTTTAATTAATTCATCTATGTAGTCAAGCATATTATTCTCCTTTCTATAATTTTATTGGCTATGCCAACATTATATATGGCTCTGCCAATTATGTCAATACTTTTATCTTGACTTTGCCAAGTATTTTTGATATCATTATTGCAGATATCTAAATTGTGTTAAAAATATGCGGCGGGAGAACAATAATGAATAATAGAATTTTCGAAATAAGAAAACATTTTAAATTGAGCCAAGAAAAATTCGCTACTGCAATAGGAATGACCGGAGCAGGAATATCTAAGATAGAAAGTGGAGATAGAGGTATAACTGAACAGACTATAAAAAGCATTTGCCGCGAATTTGACATCAACGAAGAATGGTTAAGGTCTGGCGAAGGTGAAATGTTTAATAGTTACGCAACAGAAGACAAATTTGGTAAAGCGATGGATTTAATATTTAAAGACGCTGACCCTTTTATAAGAAATATGATAATTGAAATGGCAAGTTTACCGCAAGAAGAGAAAGAAACTATGAAAAAAGCTATTGCTATAATTAAAAAAATAACATCTAAATAATAGATGTTATTTTTTTATGTGATCCTATTCCTCATTTAAGTGACTCTTTAATAAAGAAATTATAATTTTAATATAACGCCTGTCCTTTACTAAATATAATAACTCGATTGCTTCTTTTAAATCTTCATCCATTTCGTCCCCTCCGAAGTCTTTTAAAGAAGTTTCGTAAAATAGGTCTTTTGCTTTTATTTCAAGGGCTGCAGCAATTGGCATTAAATGTTCAAGAGTCGGCGAAGTAATTCCTCTTTCAAACGAGTTTAATGCCGCTTTACTTATGCCAGTCATTGATGCGAGCTGCCGAAGCGATAAACGTTTTAACCTACGAAATTCTTTAATATTATTAATTATCATACTAATCACCACAGTCTTATTGTCGGCATTAGTATATCCCTTAATCATAATTATACTATAACTTTTTTGGCTTGTGTGTCTTTATATAAAGACATTTCGACAAATTCTGACACACCTTTTACAGAACGTTTGTTCGATTTAAATACTATTATAAGTCGAATATACATGATTGTAAAGTTACAAAAATATAATATTCTTGTCCTTTATAAAAATATAAATTATACTTTCATTGAGGTGATTGTTTTGGGTAATGAGACTATTAATAGAGTTGGTTGCTATGTACGTGTTAGTACTGAAAATCAGCTTGAAAATTATAGCATAGAGGAACAGACTGAGCGATTAAAAGCCTATTGTAGAGCAAAAGGATGGAATATATATAAAATTTACACAGACGGCGGATATTCTGGCGGAAACACAGACCGCCCAGCACTAAAGCAAATGTTATCTGATGCAGAAGCAAGAAAAATAGACATGGTTGTAGTTTATAAATTAGATAGACTATCGCGAAGTCAAAAAGACACACTGTCATTAATAGAAGATTTTTTTATTGCAAATAATGTTGAGTTTACCTCTATGAGTGAAAATTTTGATACGAGTACACCTTTCGGACGTGCGATGATAGGCATTCTTTCAGTTTTTGCACAGCTTGAAAAAGACCAAATAACCGAACGCTTTACAATGGGAAGGATTGGCAGGGCGAAGGAGGGCAAGTTTCACGGGGGCGCATATGCTCCGGTTGGATATGATTATGTTGATGGAGAACTTGTTATAAACGAATATGAAGCTATGCAAATTAAAGAAATCTTTTCATTATTCGTTAAGGGTTATAATGTTAATCAAATACAGAAAATCCTACAAAATAATAACTATAAAAATAAATATAGCAACTGGAATAGCCACAGGTCAATCTTAAATTGTCTAAGAAATGCAACTTATACAGGGAAGGTAAAATTTAAAGGCCAGTCATATAATGGTTCTCATGATAAAATTATTAGCGAAGATGTTTTCTTAAAAGCTCAGAGTATACTGAATAGTAAGGAGCGTGAAGACAACAAAACAAATGCACAAAAGAGACCATTTAAAGCTATGTATCTGTTAAGCAATTCTTTAAGGTGCGCACGATGTGGAGCTAAATATTCTGCTGCTCATGGAAAATACAAATGTTATTCGCGCTCAAAGACGGCTAAAAAATATATAACAGATCCAAATTGTATGAATGATTTCTGGGATATCAGTAAGTTGGATGAAGCTGTAAAAAGCGAGCTTTATAAACTTAAGGTCAATGATAATTACTTTAATTCTATTATCAAAATAGATTCAACAACTGTAAATGATGATAATGCTGTTTTGGTTAATAGAATTAAAGAAATAGATATGCAAATTTCAAGAATCTTAGACCTATATCAAGTTGGCAGTATCCCTATAGGCGATATCAATAAAAGAATAAATAAATTGCAACAAGAAAAAGAAGCCTTGGAAAGTAAATGTGAAAAAAAACCTCTTGGCAACACCGTCGAGCAATTTAAAAATATTTTGAACACATACGATAAAGTATTTGCAAACGGCAGCCTTGAAGAACAAAGAATGTTCATTACTTTGTTGGTAAAGGAAATTAAAATTGACGGGAATAGATTGATTTTTGAATGGAATATCTAAGAGCATTTTTCGGAACTCCATGCACATTGTAAGCGCCTGCTTTCCATGGGCTGATGCCTTGCGAAAAAAATTATCCAGATTGAATGCGACTCTGGGCAGATATCCCAAGTCCTCAAGCAACGTAAACAGAGGGAAAAATATTGCCATTGGCGGCAGCATTACAGATATGACCCATGCCAATGTTCTAAAAATACCGTCAACGAATATGCCTGTAACCCAATATGGAGCTGAGAGCTGCACAAACAATGAGTTGAGCGGCTCTTCCAATGAAAACAAAGCTGTTGACAGAAATCCTGAAGGAACATTTGCCCCTGTAATTGTAATCCAGAAAATACCGAACAGCAGTCCTATCATAATGGGGATCCCGGTAAGCTTCGACGTAAGTATCTTGTCTATTTTACGGTCTCTGGCACTGTAGTCCTTCTTTCCGAAAATCACCGCTTCACTGCATATATCTTCGCATATTTTTACTATTCTTGTGACAATATAATCTCTGAACCTGTCGTTTTCTACACCCTCCTTTTCTAAAAAGTCCGAAGACTCTCTGATCTTATTCAATATTTCTTCATTTTGAAGCAAATCATAGCCTAAGTATTCCTTTAGTGCCATAAGAAGACTTTCATCGCCCTCCAGCAGTTTTATAGACACCCATCGGCTGCTTATACCCTCCCTTAAGAACCTTGCCACAGCTGTTTCCACGATATGGATCGCCTTTTCAATCTGTTCTCCATAGGTAATCTGTATTGGATTTGATTCGGAAGAATTAACCGTCAGGGATGTTACGGCATCCATAAGCATATCGAGTCCAATACCCGACCTGGCGCTTGTTCCGATTACCGGAATGCCAAGACGTGAAGATAAAATATCTGTATCTATATGAATTTTCTTTTTTTCAGCCTCATCCATCAGGTTGACACACAGCACTACCTTATCAGTGATTTCCAGGCTTTGAAGTACCAAATTCAAATTTCTCTCCAGACAGGTTGCATCGGCCACCACTATTACGGCATCCGCTCCCCCGAAGCAGATAAAATCACGTGCCACCTCCTCTTCCACTGAGTTGGCCATGAGAGAATATGTTCCCGGAATATCCACAAGAATGAAGTTATTATCATTATGGGTATATTTTCCCTGTGCATTCGTAACGGTCTTTCCCGGCCAGTTGCCGGTATGCTGGTTCAGTCCTGTCAGACTATTGAATACCGTGCTTTTTCCCACGTTTGGATTACCTGCAAGAGCAATAATTTTATCCTGTGGCGTTTCTTTTTCAATATTAAGAGCGGAGCCATTCAATACCCCCGACCCTGTTGATGCGCTTGTCAAGCCCATAATTATCCCTTCCCCCTGCTGTAATTTAGCTATATAACACTGTTATTTTTTCAGATACATCTGACCGCAGCGCAATAACAGCACCTCTTATAAGATAGGCCACCGGATTACCAGAAGGGCTTTTATACAGCGCTTCGATTTCGGTGCCTTCCACAATTCCTAAATCAAGCATACGCCTCCTGGTCATACCGTCGGATTCAAGAGATATGGCACTCCCCTTGTGACCTATAGGCAGTTGATTTAATTTTATTTGAATATTATTCATATATAATCCTCCAAAAAATAATTAGCGTAGGGTAAATTTATTTCCCTACGCTAATATATGGTACAATATAAACTATGTTACATTATTTCTTGCCCTTTAATCTTTTAAGCCTGAAGAAGTCTTCTCTTTCCTTTACCTCAAGAACCTCGGTAATATACTTAACCTGCAACTTGAATTTCGGTATCTGAACATATTTCAATGCGTTAGTTCTCTTCTTTGTTTTTTCTATTTCTTTGGCAAGCTTGAAAATTGAATTTTCCACTTCTGCCAGCTCATAGATTTTAATTTTAACAAGTTGAAATTTCTGTCTTGCTTCATCAAGAGATGCATTTGAATTATAAAATCCGTACACGGGATCAATATCTTCATCATGGTTATGCTTTATTGTGGGTATATCAATACCCATAACACTTTTCAACAATATATCGAAGTTTTCCTCTTTGGGAACGCTGTATGATATATCTTCCACATTCTTAAATCCTAATGTTACATTTGCCTTCTGCAAGAATCCGTAGGCTTCATTGAGAACATCATAGATTTCATTGTGCATGCTTTTGGCCTTATTGACAAAAACCATCATTTCCTTGATAAGGACATTCCTTTTTTTGTCTAAAAGCTCATATCCTTTTCTGGAAAGGAGCAGGGATGATTTCGCTTTTATCAGGTTCGATTTAGTAGGTGCTACCAACACTGCCATAACTATCTCTCCCTGTTGTAATCGTAATATTTCTCTATTAATTCCGTCTTCATACGATCAAGCTCTGCTGCCGGAAGAATAGATAATATATGCCATCCCAAATCTAATGTTTCTGTAATGCTGCGGTTTTCATTCTTGCCCTGAGCTATAAATTTGCTTTCCAGTTCCTGTCCGAACTCAAGATACAGTCTGTCTATATCGCTTAAGTCGTCCTCGCCTATAATCTGAGCCAAGCTTCGTATATCCTGAACCCTGGAATATGAGGCATAAATCTGGCTCTGCAAATCGGCGTGATCCTCTCTTGTATACTCAGCTCCTATACCGTCCTTCATAAGACGTGAAAGTGACGGAAGAATATCGATAGGAGGATATACACCCTTCTGGTTGAGCTCTCTGTTCAAAACTATCTGGCCTTCTGTAATAAATCCTGTAAGGTCAGGTATAGGATGCGTAATGTCATCATTAGGCATTGTCAGTATCGGAATAAGTGTTATAGAGCCTTCACAGCTCTTCAGCATACCTGCTCTTTCATATATTGTTGAAAGGTCAGAATATAGATAACCGGGATATCCCTTACGTGACGGAACTTCCTCTCTTGCTGAGGATATTTCACGAAGTGCCTCGGCGTAGCTCGTCATGTCTGTCAAAACAACCACCACATGCATGTTGTTTTTGAAAGCTAAATACTCGGCTGCCGTAAGAGCGCATCTCGGTGCGGAAATTCTTTCTATTATAGGGTCATCTGCTGTATTGATATACATTGCAACATGGTCCAGAACTCCTGCTGTTTCAAAGCTTTTTCTGAAGAAGTCGGCATCGTCGTGTCTAACTCCCATGGCTCCGAAAACAACGGCGAAGTTCTCAGACGTAGCACCCTTAATCTTGGCCTGCTTAACAAGCTGTGCTGCAAGCTCCTTGTGAGCCATACCGTTTCCTGAGAAAATAGGAAGCTTCTGACCTCTTATAAGGGTCATAAGTGAATCTATGGCAGAAAAACCTGTCTGTATAAAGTTTTTAGAATATCTTCTTGCAACCGGGTTTATAGGTCTTCCGTTGATATTTTCTCTTTCTGAGGAAATTACCTGGTATGCGCCGTCAATAGGCTGGCCTACTCCGTTGAAGGTTCTTCCCAAAATATCTTTTGAAAGCGGAATTGTCAAAGGCTCTCCGGTAAATTTAACCGCTGCATTATCTGTTGATATGCCGGTTGTACCCTCAAAAACCTGAGCAATTACCTTATCTCCTTCAATTTTTATGATTTTTCCCTTACGGATTTCCTCATTACCTACTCTTATATTGATTATTTCCCCATAGGCAGCATCTTCGATACCTGAAAGAACTATTAAAGGACCTTCAATCTTTTCTAATTTTAAATATTCTTTTTTCATCTAAACACTCCCTATTCATACTTTTGTCTTAAGTCAGTAAATGTTTTAACTGTCTTTTCATTTAAAACATCCAATAACTCTAATTTATCATTTGGAATGTCATATTTTATTTTCAAAATATCCTGAATGACTTCTTCTTTTCTTATTACGGAAATAGGAATTCCTACCTTCACGCATTTCAATGCTTCTTCATAGAATGTATCTATTACCTTCAGCATCTTATACTGCTTTTCCAATGATACGTAGGAGTCCTCTGCATGCAGAGCATTTTGCTGCAGGAAGCCTTTCTTCACCATTCTTGCTGTTTCCAGTATGAGAGCCTGGTCGTTTGGAAGAACATCTTCACCAACGAGCTGTACAATCTCATTCAGCTTTTCATCTTCCTGAAGAAGTACTATCATTTTATGTCTCAGCTCAAGCATATCCGGAGCAACATTTTCTTCGTACCAGTCTGCAAGCATATCCACATATCCTGAATAGCTGGTCAGGTAGTTTATTGCAGGATAGTGTCTTGCGTATGCAAGCTTTTTATCCAAAGCAAGGAAACCTGAAACGAATCTCTTCGTATTTTCAGTAACTGGTTCTGAGAAGTCTCCACCGGGAGGTGAAACAGCTCCTATTATAGTTATGGTTGCTTCATGTCCGCTCAATGTGTTTACACAGCCGGCTCTTTCATAGAATTCGGCAAGTCTTGACGGCAGATATGCGGGATATCCTTCTTCCGCAGGCATTTCCTCCAGACGTCCTGAAATTTCTCTAAGAGCCTCTGCCCATCTTGATGTTGAGTCAGCCATTATTGCAACGTCATAACCCATATCTCTGTAGTATTCAGCCATGGTTATACCGGTATAAATACTTGCTTCACGGGCGGCAACAGGCATATTGGAAGTATTGGCTATGAGGACAGTTCTTTCCATAAGAGGTCTGTTTGTTCTCGGGTCAATAAGTTTCGGGAATTCTTCCAGAACATCTGTCATTTCGTTACCACGCTCACCGCAGCCTATATATACTATTATGTCTGCGTCACACCATTTTGCCAGCTGATGCTGTGTTACAGTCTTTCCTGTACCAAAGCCTCCCGGAAGTCCTATGGTTCCACCCTTTGCAATTGGGTAGAATGTATCGATAACTCTCTGTCCCGTAATCAAAGGTCTGTATATAGGAACTCTTTCTTTAATAGGTCTTGGATTTCTTACAGGCCACTTTGTGCAAAGTGTAAGTTCAACTGTTTCTTTATTTTCTTTTTCCAGCACTGCAACACAGTCATTAATTCTGTATTTTCCGCTTGGTTTGATTTCTTTTACTGTTCCGCTCACATTGTATGGAACCATTATTTTATGAAGAATTCTGTGTGTTTCCTGCACTGTGGCATAAACATCTCCCGCCTTCAGGCTATCTCCTGCTTTAGCGGTTACAGTCACATCCCATTCTTTTTCGATATCAAGGGATACAAGACCTATACCTTCAGGTATAAAGTCCTTGTTCATGCTCTGAATTTTTTCAAGGGGTCTTTGAATACCATCAAAGATATTACCTATCATTCCCGGTCCCAAAGTTACTGACAAGGGAAGACCTGTTGAAAAAATCGGCTCTCCAGCTTTCAATCCTTCTGTTTCTTCATAAACCTGTACCGTAGCCACGCTGCCTTCGATTGAAACAACTTCTCCGATGAGCTTTTGCTGTCCTACAGTAACCATTTCATGAACCATAAATGAGCCCATGTTGAGACCTTTAACAACAGGTCCGTTTATTGAACTAACAATTCCCTGAATATTAGCCATTATAATCACCTGCTTCCAAAGTCTCAAATATTGTCTGCATTATGTAAGTTTTATTATCTTCCAAAATTACATCAACAGATCTGTCCAGCTTTATGTTCTTTTCTGTTATTTCTGCAATAATTCCTCCCATAATATCTTCAGTTGTTTTGAAGATAATATTGCCGGAGTTATTTTTGCTGATTTCGCCTTTAATAAATTCGCCGTATTTTTCCTTATCCTTATTAGTTACATAAACAACTACATCTTCATTTGCGTAGCTTTTTATCTCTTCAGATAATCTGGATATTATTTTTGATAAATACGACTTATATTCATTTGAAGCAATAAATTCTTTCAATGTATTCCTGAATTTATCCATGAACATATAGTAGTATTTTTCTTTCAATGCCATAATATCTTTTTTTATGATTACCTTTGATTTACTAATACTCTCAGCGCGCTTTATCTCAGCTCTTTTAGATGCTCTTTCTTCTATATCCTTCGCTTCTTTATCTACGTTGTTCTTTGATTTCTCAACTTTAACTTCATATGTTGCTTCCAATTCTTTCAAATCCTCAGCCATATGAATATCCATAGATTGATTCAGAAGCTTATAAAAAAGTTTAATTTTATCTTCTATTGTA
>DNNV01000104.1 GCA_003497505.1 Clostridiales bacterium
TATCACACACCCTAATCAAAAGAGTTACTTAAGAAAGGCAGACAAGAGAGAATAAATTTAATAAAGCTTTTTACTTTCAGATGAGCTGACAGTTAGGTATAAAAACAAACTACATATAAAAATCAGCACGAATGATTTGTTCGTGCTGATTTTTAGTTATAGTTAGCAAGCATAATTATATGTAACATAAAGACAGGCAACAAAATACGAATTATAGACAATTCGCATTACGTAATATACGTTATATAACGAACAAAAATAAATAATTATTTTAAAAATATCACATATCCTATTGACATGCATTTTTATATTTGCTATCATATGCTTGTCTACTTAATAACTAAAAAGAGGATGGCTATTATGAACTTTGAAGTTAGAAGAGTTTATGTGGAAAAAAAACAGGAATATAACACAGAAGCTTTAAATTTGAAAAATGAATTTGCCGAAAATTTGCAGCTGCATAATTTGAAAAATGTTCGTGTATTAAACAGATATGATGTTTCGCACATCAGTGAAGAGGATTTCAAAAAAGCAGTGGAAACGGTGTTTTCCGAGCCAAACCAGGATTGTGTCCATGAGGATATAAGTATGGAGGGCAATATTTTTGCCGTGGAATTTTTGCCGGGGCAGTATGACCAAAGAGCTGATTCAGCGGCACAATGCATTCAGATAGTTACCGGAAAGGAAAAGCCTGTCGTAAAATATGCAAGGGTTATTGTGATTGAAGGGGAGCTGTCAAAGGAAGAGATAGAAAAAATTAAGAAGTATTACATAAATCCTGTGGATTCAAGGGAAGCGGGGCTGTCAGTGCCTGCAGATCTGGATGAGGTGTACCCTGAAGCCGTGCAGGTAGAGACTGTGAGAAATTTCATACACAAATCTGATAAAGAATTGGAGGAGTTCCGAATTGAAAGGGGCCTTGCCATGAGTTTTGAGGATTTGTTTTTTTGTCAGGAATATTTTAAAAATACTGAGAAGAGAAATCCTACCATCACTGAAATAAAGGTTATTGACACATATTGGTCGGATCACTGCAGGCATACGACGTTTTCTACAATAATTGAAAATGTTGAGTTTGAACAGGGTAAAACAACGGATGTAATTAAGAACACATATGAGCAGTATTTAAAATCAAGAAAATACGTATATGAGGGCAGCTCAAGAGATGTGACTCTTATGGACCTTGCTACCATAGGAGCAAAAGAGCTGAGAAAACGAGGACTACTTGATGACCTGGAAATATCGGATGAAATAAATGCGTGCAGCATAATGGTGGATGTTGATGTGGACGGAAAAAATCAGGAATGGCTTTTGATGTTCAAAAATGAAACTCACAACCATCCAACGGAAATTGAGCCTTTCGGCGGAGCGGCGACCTGTCTGGGAGGAGCTATAAGAGACCCTCTTTCAGGCCGTTCCTACGTGTATCAGGCAATGCGCATATCAGGAAGCGGAAATCAAAACCAGTCTATAGAGGACACTCTGCCGGGCAAGCTGCCTCAGAGAAAAATATCCAAGGAGGCAGCGGCAGGCTATAGCTCCTACGGCAATCAGATAGGTCTTGCTACAGGATATGTAAACGAAATTTACCATCCGGGCTATATTGCCAAAAGGATGGAGGTAGGGGCGGTAATTGCGGCGGCACCTAAGATAAATGTAAAAAGAGAGCAGCCTGAAAAGGGAGATGCAGTAATCCTTCTTGGAGGAAGGACTGGTAGGGATGGCTTGGGAGGAGCAACAGGCTCGTCAAAAGAGCATACGGAGGAATCCATACTTCTTTGCGGTTCAGAGGTGCAAAAAGGAAATGCCCCAACTGAGAGAAAAATTCAAAGGTTGTTCAGAAATCCGGAAGTCAGCGGAATGATAAAAAGATGCAATGATTTCGGTGCGGGAGGAGTTTCTGTTGCCATAGGAGAGTTAGCAGAGGGGTTGAATATTAATCTTGACCTCGTTCCCAAAAAATATGAGGGACTCGACGGCACTGAGCTTGCAATTTCGGAATCACAGGAAAGAATGGCAGTTGTTATATGTAAAGAGGACATTGAGAAATTCAATAAATTTGCTGAGGAAGAAAATCTGGAATCAACTCTGGTTGCCGAGGTTAAGGATGACAGAAGGCTGGTGATGACATGGAGAGGAACAGAAATTTTAAACATCAGCAGAGACTTTTTAGATACAAACGGTGTAAAGCAGAAAATAAATGCATATTTAAGAGAACCTGAGAATGTATCAGCGGGATTAAACATAAAAAATGAAGGAATTAAAAAATCGTGGCTTGAATGTATGAGAGATTTAAACGTAGCAAGTCAAAAAGGCATGGTCGAGAGATTCGATTCTACTGTGGGTGCAGGAACAGTGCTGATGCCCTTCGGAGGAAGAACACAGCTTACGCCTGCAGAGGGAATGGCAGCAAAAATTCCCGTTCTCGACGGCTCAACGGATACATGCTCGCTGATGACTTACGGGTTTGACCCATATCTCACAAAGGAAAGCCCATACCACGGGGCAATGTACGCGGTTCTTCATTCTGTTGCAAAGATTGTTGCAATGGGCGGAGATTACAAAAAAATCAGGCTTACATTTCAGGAATATTTTGAAAAGCTTAACAAGGAGCCTGAGAGATGGGGCAAGCCTCTAAGTGCGTTGCTTGGAGCATTCAGGGTGCAGCATGAGCTTAAAATTCCAGCGATAGGCGGTAAGGATAGCATGTCCGGAACATTTAAGGATATGGATGTGCCTCCGACGCTCATAAGCTTTGCAGTTACCACAGAAAATGTGAAAAATATTTTGTCTCCTGAGCTTAAAAAATCAGGAAGTAAAATAGTTGTTGTGAAAATTAAAAGGGATGAAAACAATGTGCCGGATTTTGTAGATGCCGCGGATAAATATTCCGCAATCCATGAGGCTGTTGTAAAAGGTAAGGTATTGAGCGCGCATACCGTGGGATACGGAGGAATTGCAGCAGCTTTGGGAAAAATGGCTCTTGGAAACGGCGTGGGAATTAGAATCAGCGGTGAATGTGCAGTAGCAGAGCTGTTTAAATCAAGCTATGGGGACATAATACTTGAAATTGAAAATAACGTTGAAATGTACTGGGCTGTGGATATAGGCGTAACAACTCGAGAAGACAGCATACAGATATGCAGCACAGAAAGCCTGGAAGATTCTGAAAGCATAAGCCTTGAGGAAATCAGAAATGCGTGGCTGGAGCCCATGAGCGGTATTTACCCCATTAAGAAGGATTCGGAAGGAAAGATTGAAAAATATGATATTCTTGGAGGAACAAGACGTACGTCATCCATAAGCATTGCTAAGCCAAGGGTGTTCATACCTGTTTTCCCGGGAACGAACTGTGAATATGATACAAAGAGAGCTTTTGAAAGAGCAGGTGCGGAAGCAGACTTGTTTGTATTTAAAAATTTAAGCTCTGCAAATATAAGGGAATCGATCGAAGAAATGAACAGGCGCATAAGGAACTCCCAAATAATTGCGTTTCCCGGAGGCTTCTCTGCGGGAGATGAGCCGGAGGGTTCGGGCAAGTTCATTGCTGCGGTATTCCGCAACCAGCTTCTTAAGGATTCGGTGACGGATTTGCTTGAAAACAGAGATGGGCTCATAATAGGGATATGCAACGGATTTCAGGCGTTGATAAAGCTTGGACTTGTTACATTCGGAGAAATAGTTGACATGAAGGAGGACTATCCAACACTCACATACAACAAAATTGGAAGGCACGTATCATCATTTGTGAAAACAAAGGTTGTGAACAATACGTCTCCATGGCTTAGTATGTGCAATGTGGGGGATGTGCACAGTCTGCCCGTTTCTCACGGCGAAGGAAGATTTGTTGCAAGTGAAGAGTGGATTAAGAGACTGAAACAGGCAGGACAGATTGTTACACAGTATGTGGATGAGGATAATAATCCTTCATACGACGGAGCATACAATGTAAACGGCTCTGTTGAGGCAATAGAAGGAATTACAAGCCCAGACGGCAGAGTATTCGGAAAAATGGCGCACTCCGAGCGTCTGGACAGGGATTTGTATAAAAACATTCCAGGAAGCAAGGATCAGCTGATTTTTGAATCCGGTGTAAATTATTTTAAATAGTATATGGAGGAAGCATGAAGGTTGCAATAATCATGGGAAGTGATTCAGATTTCCCGATAGTGGAAAAGGGCTACAACATATTGAAGGAATTCGGGGTTGATGTAACGGTGAGGGTTATTTCTGCTCACAGAACTCCAGATGAGGCAATAGGCTTTGCAAAAAATGCCGAGGCCGAAGGCTATGAAGTAATTATAGGGGCGGCAGGTAAGGCTGCTCATTTGCCGGGGGTGCTGGCAGGCTGTACACCTTTGCCTGTTATAGGACTGCCAATAAAGTCCTCTGAGCTTGACGGAATGGATGCGCTTCTTGCAATAGTGCAGATGCCTCCCGGAGTGCCGGTTGCAACGGTTGCCATAAATGGAGCGGACAATGCCGCACTTCTGGCAATTCAGATTTTGTCCGTGAAATATGAAGAGCTGAGAGAAAAGTTTAAAAATTATAAGAAGCAGATGGCCGAGAAAGTTTTTGAAAAAGATAAAAAATTAAACGATAAATTAAAAAATATTTAAGCGGAGGATGAAGATGAAAAAATTAGAAATGGTTTATGAAGGAAAAGCTAAAAAGGTTTATGAAACTGATGATCCAAAGCAATATATAGTTGAATACAAGGATGATGCGACAGCGTTCAACGGAGAGAAAAAAGGCACAATTACCGGAAAGGGAGTTGTAAATAATAAAATGTCTGCAGCACTGTTTGCACTTCTGGAAAAAGAAGGTGTCCCAACTCATCAGCTTGAGCTTTTGAATGACAGAGAATCTCTTGTGAAGGCAGTGAAAATTCTTCCTTTGGAGGTCATAGTAAGAAATGTGGCCGCAGGCTCATTAGCGCAAAGGCTCGGACTTGAAGAGGGAGTTCCAATGAAGGAGACGGTTCTGGAGTTTTCATATAAAAATGACGCTCTTGGAGATCCAATGATTAACGATTATCACATCAGGGCAATGGAATTTGCTACGGATGAACAGCTTGACGCTGTGAAGGCATATGCCCTCAAGGTAAACGAGGTTCTGAAAAGCTTCTTCCTGGAAATAAACATTAAATTGATAGATTTCAAGCTTGAATTCGGTATTTACGATGGAAAGGTAATACTTGCAGACGAAATTTCTCCGGATACATGCAGGCTGTGGGATGCGGAAACAAACAAGAAGTTGGACAAGGACAGGTTCAGAAGAGACATGGGCGGAGTGGAAGAGGTTTATCAGGAAGTTCTGTCAAGAATCAGCAGCAAACAAAATTAATTGCCGGGAGATATTATGTACTTTGAGTTAGCAGATGACAAGTTACACGAGGAATGCGGGGTTGTTGGAGTATATACGGAAAATCCGGATATAGCGTCACAGCTGATTTATTACGGATTATTTGCACTGCAGCACAGGGGGCAGGAGAGTGCAGGGATTGCCGTTCAGACAGAGAACAGAATGGAATACCACAAGGATATGGGGCTGGTGGCGGATGTTATATCTCAGGACGTTGTTGACAGAATGTCCGGCAGACTTGCAATCGGACATGTGAGATATTCCACAACAGGCGAGAGCGAAAAACAGAATGCGCAGCCTTTGGTAGTGAGGTACAGAGAGGGTTCTATTGCCCTTGCCCATAACGGAAATCTGGTAAATGCAGATTCTATGAGAAACATACTTGAGGACAACGGCGTAATATTCCAGACCTCCACTGATTCCGAAGTCGTTGCCAACATGGTGGCGAGACATTACAAGGGAGGTATAGTAAAGTCCATACAAAATGTTACGGAAATCGTAAAGGGAGCCTATGCCTTTGTATTCATGACGGAAAAAGAGCTCATAGGCGTGCGCGACTATTACGGCTTAAGGCCTCTCTGCCTTGGAAAAAGGCAGGACGGCTACCTATTGGCATCGGAGAGCTGTGCCATAAGCGCCATGGGAGGCGAATTTATAAGGGATATTGAGCCGGGAGAAATAGTGGTTATAAATGAAAACGGCGTGGAAAGCATAAAAAGCAGCAAGTATGCCCAGAAAAAGCTATGTATTTTTGAGCATGTGTATTTTGCAAGGCCGGACAGCAACCTGGACGGTGTGAACGTATATGGGGCAAGATATAATTCGGGAAGGATTCTTGCACAGGAAGCACCTGTGAAGGCTGACTTAGTGTTTTCTGTTCCAGATTCGGGAACTCCCGCAGCTATGGGATATGCTGCGGAATTAGGAATACCCTTTGGTCTCGGGCTCATTAAAAACAGATATGCGAAGCGTACATTTATTGAACCTAAACAGGAGCTGAGGGAGCAGGGAGTTAAAACAAAGCTTAGCGTACTCAAGGAATTAGTGAAGGATAAAATTGTGGTCATGATTGACGACAGCATCGTTAGAGGAACCACCACAAAGCAGATTGTCAGAATGGTGAAGGAAGCCGGAGCAAAAGAGGTGCATGTTCGTGTGGCATCGCCTCCCGTGACACATTCATGTTTTTTCGGAATCAATACGCCGGATAAAACTAAATTAATAGGAGCAAATAAGACGGTTGAAGAAATAAAGGAATTTATCAGCGCAGACAGCATTCATTATCTGAGCCTTGAGGGGCTTGTGAAGGCAACGTGTTCTGAAAACAGCTTCTGTCTTGCATGCTTCAACGGCGATTATCCAATGGAAGTTCCCAATCAGGAGGTATAGAATGTCTGATAATTTAACATACAAAGATTCCGGTGTGGATATCCATGCCGGCTATGAAACGGTTAGACTGATTAAAGAGCATGTGAAAAAAACATATACCAAGGGAGTTTTGTCCGATATCGGAGGCTTCGGAGGAATGTTTCAAATCAATAAGGACGACTATGAAGAGCCTGTTCTTGTTTCCGGAACGGACGGAGTGGGAACAAAGCTCATGATTGCGTTTAAAACAGGAATTCACGGTACAATAGGTGAGGATGCCGTCGCCATGTGTGTAAACGACGTTATTTGCCAGGGGGCGAAGCCTTTGTTTTTCCTTGATTATATTGCAACGGGAAAATTAGAGCCTGAAAAGGCTGCGGAAATAGTAAAGGGCGTTGCGAACGGATGTATAAAGGCAGGAGCTGCTCTCATAGGCGGAGAAACTGCGGAAATGCCAGGTTTGTATGGTGAAGGTGAATATGATATAGCAGGCTTCTGTGTAGGTATAGTAGACAAGAAAAAAATTATTGACGGTTCTAAAATAACAGATGGGGACGTGCTTATAGGAATTCCGTCAAGCGGAGTTCATTCAAACGGCTATTCCCTTGTAAGAAAGGTATTTTTTGACCATAGCAATTACAGCACAGACGAATATATAGATGAGCTGGGAAGCACGCTGGGAGAGGCGCTCATGGTCCCCACAAGAATATATGCCACACTCATTTCAGATTTAATTTCTAAATTTGAAATAAAGGGCATGGCCAATATAACAGGGGGCGGCTTCTATGAAAATGTACCGAGAATTTTCCCCGAGGGCATAACAGCGGACATAGATGGTGATGCTATTGATGTGCTGCCGATATTCAGGCTCATTCAGAAGGAAGGCAACATACAAGATGATGAAATGTATTCCACATTCAACATGGGCATAGGTATAGTTCTTGCTGTGGACGTCGGGAATGCTCAGGAGATTATGGAATATATGGAGAGTCTGGGTGAAAAACCGGTTGTTATGGGAAGGACAGCAAGGAGAGAAGGCGGGCTTAAAATATGCCGAGGTTAAAAATAGGTGTATTGGTATCAGGCTCGGGAACGAATTTACAGTCAATGATAGACAGCACAAAGAGCGGTGAAATAAACGGAGAAATCGCTGTTGTAATTTCCGATAAGGAGGACGCCTACGGCTTGGAAAGAGCACGAGCGAACGGCATAAATGCCGTATTTGTAAATGCTAAGCGGCATGAGAATAGAACTGCCTTCAATGACGAAATAGTAAGTGTGCTTAAAAAGCACGGTGTTGTCCTGGTGGTTCTTGCGGGATATTTAAAAATACTTTCGCCTGAATTCATAGGTGAATACAGAAATAAAATAATCAATATACATCCGTCACTGATACCATCATTTTGCGGAAAGGGTTACTACGGTCTGAGGGTTCACGAGGCAGTAATAGAATACGGAGCCAAAATCACAGGTGCCACAGTGCATTTTGTGGATGAGGAGGCAGATGCAGGACCAATTATACTGCAGGAAGCTGTTGAGGTATACTGGGACGACACGCCGGAGGTATTGCAGCAAAGGGTGCTGAAAATAGAGCATAGACTTCTGCCTGCTGCAGTCAAATATTATTGTGACGGAAGAATCGAAACAGATGGAAGAAAAGTTAAAATAAGGGAGGAATAGTTGAATAAATGAGAGCCTTAATAAGCGTATCTGATAAAACAGGAATTATAGAATTTGCCAAGGAGCTTCAGGAGCTGGGAGTTGAAATAATTTCAACGGGAGGAACACACAAGGCACTGAGAGATGCCGGAATAAAGGTAATCGGTATTTCAGAGATTACAGGTTTTCCTGAATGCCTGGACGGAAGGGTAAAAACTCTGCACCCTAAAATTCATGCCGGGCTTCTGGCAGTGCGGTCTAATCCGGAGCATATGAACAGCCTAAGGGAGCTCAATATTGAAACCATTGATATTGTAGCTGTGAATTTATATCCATTCAAGCAGACTATTCTTAAAGAAAATGTCTCAAGGCAGGAAGCAATTGAAAATATAGATATAGGCGGTCCTACAATGCTGCGTTCGGCAGCAAAGAACTATCAGGATGTTGCCGTAGTAGTTGATCCTGCTGATTATGTCAGGATAATTGAAGAACTGAAAGCATGCAATGAAGTGTCTCCTGATACAAAGCTTTATCTGTGCTCAAAGGTGTTTGAGCATACTGCTCACTACGATGCACTCATAGCCTCTTATATTAAAAAAGAGAGAGGCGACCTGAGCTTACCGGAAACAATTACCCTTACCTATGAAAAGGTACAGGATATGCGCTATGGAGAAAATCCTCATCAAAGAGCAGCATTTTACAAGGAAGTTACAGGC
>DNNV01000030.1:0-4048 GCA_003497505.1 Clostridiales bacterium
TTTCAAAGGAAATAAATGAAATAATAGATAATATAATTGAGCTTCTTGCAAATATAGAAGTAAATATTGATTTTCCTGAATATGATGAAGATGAAGTAACCATAGAAAAAGTAAAAGAGCTGAGTGAAAAGACCGCAGCTAGAATAGACAGACTCATAAGTACTGCGGATACCGGGAAAATATTCAAGGAAGGCATCAAGACTGTAATTTTAGGGAAACCCAATGTGGGAAAATCTTCGCTTATGAATTTTCTGCTGAATGAAAACCGTGCAATAGTAACTGAGGTGCCCGGAACTACCAGAGATACAATTGAAGAGTATGTGAATATTAAAGGTGTTCCTCTCAGAATTATTGATACAGCGGGAATCAGGGAAACCGATGACAGGGTGGAGAAAATAGGTGTTGAAAAAGCTCTTCAAAAGGTTGAAGAAGCTGATTTGATAATTATGATTTTTGATTCATCAAGAGAGCTTGAGTATGATGACAAAAAAATATTGAAATATATAGAAAATAAAAAGGTAATATATATAAAAAATAAAACTGACCTTGAAGAAAGACTGAATATAAGTGAATACGGAAGCATAGAAAAAGAAGCGATAAGTATATCTGTCTTAAAGAATCAGGGTCTGGATGAAATAATAGACAAAATAGCGGAAATGTTTTTTCACGGAACAATAAATGTAAGCGATGAACTGATTATAAATAACGTAAGGCATAAAAATCTCCTTATCAATGCGAAAAACAGTCTTTTAGAGGTGCTCAGCTCTATAGAAAGCAATATGACAATTGATTTCATTGAAATAGATTTGAAGCAGGCTATGGAATATTTGGGCCTTATTGTGGGAAAGACAGTCAGTGATGATTTAATGGACATAATATTTAACGAATTTTGTATCGGAAAATAGAAAGATTAAAGAGGAATAAGATGGAAGACAGAGTAAGAGATTTTCTTGCCGAAAGTATAGATGTTGCAGTGGTAGGTGCGGGACATGCGGGATGTGAAGCTGCTCTTGCCGCCGCACGGCTTGGAATGAAGACAATTATGCTTACAATGAGCCTTGATTCCATAGCCATGATGGCGTGCAATCCTAATATAGGCGGCACCGCAAAGGGCCATCTAGTGAGGGAGATTGATGCTTTAGGCGGAGAAATGGCTTTAAATATAGATAAGACTATGATACAATGTAAGATGCTGAATCGCTCAAAGGGACCGGCTGTACATTCTTTAAGGGCTCAGGCTGATAAGAGAAGATATCATACGGAAATGAAAAAGGTTTTGGAAAACCAGCAGGATCTTGAAATAATACAGTCAGAGGTTACGAGGCTGACTGTTGAAGAAGACGGAAGCTTTAATGTATATACAAGCTTAGGTGCATATTACAATGCAAAGGCTGTAATTGTAACAACAGGTACGTATCTCAAAGGAAGAATATATATTGGAGAACTGAATTATTCTTCAGGTCCCGACGGACTTGCACCTGCTGATAAGCTTTCAGAATCTCTTATGGATCTGGGTATTGAAATGAGAAAGTTCAAGACAGGTACTCCTGCAAGAATACATGCTGATTCAATTAATTTTGAAAATATGGAAGCTCAGTGGGGTGACGATGAAATAATTCCGTTTTCATTCATGACTGATTCCATAGATATAGACCAGGTTCCATGCTATATAACATATACAACAGAAGAAACACATGAAATTATCAGAAATAATCTTGACAGATCTCCTCTTTATGAGGGAGTTATAAAAAGTATAGGCCCAAGGTATTGCCCATCCATAGAGGATAAGGTAGTTAAATTTTCAGACAAGGACAGACACCAGCTCTTCGTTGAACCAGAGGGTCTGGATACTAAGGAAATGTATATTCAGGGAATGTCTTCATCATTGCCATACGAGGTGCAAATTCCTATGTATAAGTCAATGATAGGCCTTGAAAATGCACATATTATGAGACCTGCCTATGCAATAGAATATGACTGCATAGATCCGACACAGCTGAAAACCAGTCTTGAGCTGATAAGTATTAAAAATTTATTTTTCGCGGGACAGGTGAATGGAAGCTCGGGATATGAAGAAGCTGCTGCTCAAGGTTTGGTTGCAGGAATAAATGCTGTAATGAGTCTAAAAAACAGAGAGCCTTTGGTATTTGACCGTTCGGAGGCATATATAGGCGTGCTCATTGATGATTTGGTTACAAAGGGTACAAATGAACCATACCGAATGATGACATCAAGAGCTGAATACAGGCTTTTGCTGAGACAGGATAACGCCGATGAAAGGCTTACGGAAAAAGGATATGCAGCGGGACTTGTCACGGAAGAAAGATACGAGAGATTCAAAAATAAAAAGCAGCAAATAGATGATGAAATTGAAAGACTTAAAAACATAAGAATTACACCGAAGTCTGAAGTTAATGAAATATTGGAAGGTATAGGGAGCGTGGCTCTTAAAATGCCTTTGAGTATGTATGAGCTTCTGAAAAGAGTTGAATTAAATTATGACAATACTTCGGAACTTGATAAGGACAGACCTTTATTAAAAAAGGAAATAAAGGATTATGTTGAAACGGTTATTAAATATGAAGGATATATTTCAAAGCAGATAAAACAGGTTGAACAGTTTAAAAAGCTTGAAAATAAAAGGATACCAAAGGATATTGATTATAATGAGGTCGGAAGCCTCAGGCTGGAAGCAAGGCAGAAGCTTGATAAAATAAGACCGGATTCCATTGGGCAGGCTTCAAGGATATCGGGTGTTTCACCGTCTGATATAAACGTGCTTTTAATTTATTTGATGACATACAACAATAATTAAATAAAAAGGAGAACATCTTGATAAAAACATTGGAGGATGGATTTAAACAACTGAATATTCCCTACAGCCTTGAAGTTGAAAATAAGTTTATTAAATATCGTGATCTTTTAAATGAGTGGAATCAGAAAATCAATATAACATCCATAGAAGATGACGAGGAAATTTATGTGAAGCACTTTCTGGACAGCATTTTACTGATGAGTGTGGAAGGAATGAGCGGAAATAAAAGTATTATTGATGTGGGAACCGGAGGAGGATTTCCGGGATATCCTTTAAAAATTGTCAATGACGGCTACAAGGTTACACTTTTAGACAGCCTGAGAAAAAGAATTGATTTTTTAGATGAAGTTGCGAGGGAACTGAAGCTTAAGGATGTGGAGCTTATTCACGGACGTGCGGAGGACTTCGGCCAAAATAAAAATTACAGGGAAAAATTTGATATTTGTGTATCCAGGGCTGTGGCTCCTCTTAATGTGTTAAGCGAATACTGTATTCCCTTTGTAAAGGTCGGAGGATATTTTGCAGCATATAAAAGCGAGAATATTTCCCCGGAAATTTCTGATTCGGAAAATGCAATTAAAAAGCTTGGCGGTAAAATTAAAGAGGTAAAAGAAATATCTTTACCTGGAACGGACATTGTCAGAAAAATAGTTATAATAGAAAAGTGTGGATCAACTGATTCAAAATACCCGAGAAAAGCGGGAAAACCAAGTAAAGAGCCATTGGTGTAAGGGGGAGAATTTCTTGATAAGCAATATAATCAATATAGATGTTAATAAAATAATTCCTAATAAAAACCAGCCGAGAAAAGTTTTCGACGAAAAGGCTTTGGAAGAATTAAGTCAGTCAATAAAAAATTACGGCATAATACAACCTATTACCGTAAGAAAAATCTATGATGATATATATGAAATAGTTGCGGGAGAAAGACGTTTTAAAGCAGTAAAGCTGTTAAATTTAGATGCTATTCCGGCTGTGGTTATCGAAGTAAAGGAAGAGGAATCTGCTGCTATGGCCCTCATTGAAAATCTTCAGAGAGAGGACTTGGATTTTATAGAAGAAGCAATGGCCTACGAAAGGCTTATTGAGGATTTTGAATTAAACCAGACCCAGTTGGCAGAAAAATTAGGAAAATCCCAATCTACTATAGCAAACAAAATGCGAATATTGAAGCTTCCCGAATCAGTAAAGCAAAAAATACGGGAAGGCGGTTTAAATGAGCGCCATGCAAGA
>DNNV01000030.1:4262-5491 GCA_003497505.1 Clostridiales bacterium
TGCAAGAGCACTTCTGAAAATAGAGGATGAAGAGCTGCTTTTGAGCATTGTTGAAAAAATTGTTAAAAAGGACTTAAACGTAAGTGAAACAGAAAAGCTTGTAAACTCCATAGCTGAGGATATTAATGAAAAGAAAATGAGGGACAAGCGCTATGTCCGAAATTTTATCAATTATAAAATTTATATAAATACAATCAAAAATGCGTACAATGAAATAGTTAAGACCGGAATAGAAGCTAAGTTCGAACAGGAAGAATCTGAAGAATTCATAGAAATCAAAGTTAAAATACCGAAAAAAAGCATATAGAAGGTGATGAAGTGGCTAAGATAATAAGCATATTCAATCAAAAAGGCGGCGTGGGAAAAACCACAACTAATGTTAATCTTTGTGCAGCTCTGGCTTTAAAAGGGAAAAAGGTACTGAGCATTGATATAGACCCTCAGGGGAACTCCACCAGCGGGTTCGGTATTGACAAAAATAGTCTGAAAGAAACCATCTATGATATCCTTATAGAGGATATTGATATTAATAAGGTGGTACATGAAACGGAAATAGAAAACCTTGATTTAATACCGTCAAATATACAGCTGGCAGGGGCTGAAATAGAGCTGACCAATACAAAGCACAGAGAAAAAACGCTGAAAGAAAAAATTAATTTACTGGATAAAGAGTATGATTTTATTATAATAGACTGCCCTCCGTCACTTGGCTTATTATCATTAAATGCGCTTACAGTTTCCAACACGGTGCTGATACCCATACAGTGCGAGTACTATTCTCTTGAAGGTGTGGGGCAGCTTATAGATACGGTTAAGCTGGTGAAAAAAACACTGAATCCCAAGCTGGACATTGAAGGAGTTCTTTTGAACATGTATGACGGAAGAACAAATTTATCGGCTCAGGTGGTTGAAGAAGTTAAAAAGTATTTTAAAAATAAGGTATATAAAACAGTTATCCCCAGGAATGTCAGATTGGCGGAGGCTCCAAGCTTTGGTCAGCCTATAATGCTGTACGACGAAAATTCAAAGGGAAGCGAAGCATACATGAAATTATCGGAAGAACTTATAAAAAACAATTAAGGAGGTCGCAATGGCAATAAAAAGAAAAGCCTTGGGCAAGGGTTTGTCGGCATTGATACCGGAGGACCTAGAGAAAGAAGACATACAAAGAATAGAAGAAATAGATATAGATTTAATATGTCCAAATCTAAATCAGCCCCGTAAAATAT
>DNNV01000391.1:0-11647 GCA_003497505.1 Clostridiales bacterium
CAAACAAAAGAGGATTATCTTTAAAAGACTATCCTCTTTATTTCAGTTATTCTACTATTCTACAATTCCGCCTTCAACAACTATGTTGTCAGGGTCGGCGGCATCTCCGTATACAGGTGCCAGTGTTTCCTCATAATTTGTATGGAAGAAATTTTCTTCTCCTAATTTCTTTATTTCATCATTAAGCCAGTTCAGCAATTCCGTATTTCCTTTTTGAACGGCAGGTGCTATTGTGTCCAAGCTTCCCAATGTTTCAATTCCCACAGTGTAGCCCTTGTTTTCAATAGCCCATGCAAGAACCTCCGTATTGTCTGTAGAGAAGGCATCTCCTCTTCCGTCCAGCAATGCCCCGTAGGCGTCACTGTATTGGTCAAACTTCAGTAAGTTTACCTCCGGATGGTTCTGTGTGAAATAAGTATCTGCAGTTGTACCCTTTGCTACTATCAGCGTCTTGCCATTCAGTTGCTCCACATCGGTAATCAATGCATTGTCCGGAGATACAACTCCTAATGCAACCTTCATATACGGAAGTGCAAAATCAACCTTCTCTGCACGGTCCTTGGTTACCGTGAAGTTGGCAAGAACAATATCAACCTTTGACGTTACAAGATATTCTACACGGCTGGCAGGCTCTGACGGCACATATTCCACCTCAACACCTAAATCCTTGGCTATTCTGTTTCCGAAATATACATCGTATCCCTGATATTTGCCATTTTCGTCCACATAGCCGAATGGCTTTTTATCGCTGAATACTCCTATTACAATTTTTCCGCTTTTCTTTATTTCATCAAGCGTCCTTGCTGTTCCTGCAGGTGCCTCTTCGCTTCCCGGCACAGCAGATCCGCCGGGCTTCTTTTCAGAATTATTAGTGCATCCGGCAAATAAAGCCGTTACTAATATCAATGTTAAAATCAATGCAATTATTTTTTTTGATGTTTTCATATTTACTCCTATTATTATTTATTTTTAACGCCTTTTACGGCATCAAATTCAAAAATATTTAAAAATTGTCTTGCCCGTTCCGTATCCGGATTTGTAAAGAATATGGACGGAGTATTCTCTTCCACAATTTCTCCACTGTCAATAAACACAACCCTATCAGCAATGGCACGTGCAAACTGCATTTCATGCGTAACAATTACCATGGTGCTGCCTTCTCTTGCAAGACCCAGCATAACGTCAAGCACTTCCCTCACCATTTCAGGGTCCAGCGCCGCAGTTACCTCGTCAAAAAGCATAATTTCAGGATGCATGCACAAAGCGCGGACTATAGCAACCCTTTGCTTCTGTCCCCCTGAAAGCTGTCTCGGATAGGCATCTTTCTTGTCAATGAGGTTTACCCTCCTCAGCAGCTCTTCAGCTTCGCTGACTGCTTCACTTTGATTTCTTTTTTGAGCCTTCACAGGGCCCAATGTTATATTTTCCAATATTGTCATGTGAGGAAACAGCTCATAGCTTTGGAAAACCATGCCCACCTTTTGGCGGACAAGGTGCATGTTCCTTTTCCTGTTGCTTATTATTTCACCGTTAAGCAGTATATCTCCTCCCTGGATATCCTCCAGGCCGTTGATACATCTCAGAAGTGTGCTTTTGCCGCAGCCCGACGGCCCAACAACCACCACAACCTCTCCTTTGTGAATATCTAACGATATATCCTTTAAAACAATATTGCTGTCATAGCTCTTTTTTAAATGCTCTATTTCAAGCAGTGCTTTTTCTTTATCCATAGCCACCTCAACTGTTCCATCTTTTTTCTAATTTAGCCGATAACAGCGATATGGGATAGCAAACGCCAAAGTAAAGGAAATAAATCACTCCGTAAACCCACAGCGCCGCAGAGGGCACTGTTAAACGGGAGGATTCGATTATCTGCTGTCCCACCTTAACCACCTCAACAACTCCTATCAGCACAATCAGAGATGTGGTCTTAATCATTCTTGTTACAAGATTAATTGCAAGAGGGACCAATCTTCTCACTGTCTGAGGAATTATTATATATTTATAAACCTGTACCGTATTAAGCCCTATTGCCATGCCGCTTTCATACTGATGCTTCGGCATTGAAATCAATGCCCCTCTGACTAAATCACTCATTTCCGCAGTTCCCCAAAGAGAAAAAACTATTATCGCTGAGGTTTCTCCCGACAAATTTATATTAAAGGCTTTAGTCATTCCAAAGTAAACAAGGAACAAAAGGACCAATTGCGGCATTATGCGGATAAATTCCAGATATGTTTTGGTCAAAATCCTAATTGCCGGATTCTTGCTTGTCATTATCATTCCAAGCACTATGCCTAAAACAATAGATATGATTACCGCAATCAAGGAAATCCGCACGGTAACCCACAATCCTTCAAGCAACCTTATAAAATTCCTTCCCTGAAACAGAACCTTAATTCCCAAATCCTGCATATCTCAACTTCCTCTCTGCAATTGTAAAAACTGCTGATATGGGCAGCAAAATCACCGCATATGACAATACCAGCACCAGCAAGGCCTCATCCGTTTTGTAATAAAGACCTATTAAATCCTTTGCCACATACATTAAATCGGCCAGAGCTACAGCACTGAACACAGATGTTTCCTTAATCAGAAATATAATATTTGCTAGGAATGCAGGCACTGATACTGTAATTGCCTGCGGCAGCAGAATATATCTCGCAACCTGAAAATCCGTAAGCCCTATGCTCAGGCCTGATTCAACCTGAATATCTGCCACAGCCTCCAATCCGCTGCGCATTGCTTCCGCCATATAGCTCCCGCCCAGAAATATCAGCCCCCATATGGCACAGCTTTCAGAGCTGAGCATAATGCCTATCTTAGGCAGCCCGAAATACAGAAAAAACAACTGTATAAGCAGAGGAGTATTTCTTGAAAGCTCTATATATGCCCCCACAATTTTCTGCAGCACAGGAACCCTGTAATATTTAATCAGACTGCAAAGCAATCCAACGACAACCGCTCCCACGATACCAAGCAAAGCAATCCTAAACGTTAGTATTCCAGCCTCTATATAAAGAGAAATTATATCATTAATAAATTCATAATCCATCCTGCTTCCCTTTCACTAATATCTTATTATATACTATTCATGTATGTTTAATATGTAATATAATATGCCATGTTTTGAATTATGTCAATATTTTATTTTTTTTGTTGCAGTCAGCCGCAGTCTTATAACCTTCGCCGCTTCCGGTACCTCTGCCTTCCTTAGAATACCTAAACAAATAGCAACCTTTTTATGAAACTCAAAAAAATGCTGATTTAAGTTAAAGTAGTAAAAATTAATTGAAAATAACATCTCTCTGTTTCTGAAAACTTTTGGCTGATGTATAACAGCAGCCATGATTAATTGTTGTTGTATGTCGGAAAATAATATTAATATTTATTCATATACCATGTGTTGGCTTAATTTGGTATACTGTTATAAGCAAATCACTTAGGGAATATACAGTTAAACAGTTTTTTTACTTATATGTGTTAAAAAATAAACAATATCTAAAAATGATTATTTTGAAGGAGTGTTTTAAAATGAAGTATAGGATTAGCGAAGTGGCTAAATTATTGGATTTATCGTCAGAAGCGATTAGATATTATGAGAATAAGGGAATAATAAAACCCGAAAGAGACGAAGAGACCGGATATAGGTATTATGGTGGATGGGAGATACATATGTTGATTAGGGCTAGAACTTATCGGCAATTAGGTTGCTCCATAGATGAAACGGCAGATCTTCTTAATAGATTTGATAATGTGGACATAATTTCATACTTAGATAATAAAAGAGAAGAGATTAAAAAGGAGATTGAGCGCAGTACAAACCTTTTGAGTTATTTAGAAAAAGAACAGGAAAATATTATGAGTTCTGATGAAATAACCGGAGAATATCAGCTATTATTTCGTCCGGATATATATCGACTTGAAATGCAAGATGGGTATGTTCTTCATCCTGACAAAAAATTAAGACAAGCAATATATAATTGGATTGAAAAAATACCATATGTCTTTTCTAGCACGGTATTTCCTTTGGATAATGTATATGGCGATGATGATAACTTTACCGTTGGATTAGGAATATATAAAGAGCATGCTGAATTATTAGGAATAGAAGAATCAGAATTTGTAAAGTTTTTTCCTTCTAGATTGTGTGTTTTAACTGGAATCCAAACTAAATCTAGTAAAAACATATCTACTGATTTATTACGACCTGCTATGGATTATATGACTAATCATGGAATGCTATTAACAGGAGATGTTATAACTAAAAGCGTTTTAATGCGTAAGGTTGGTGAGGAATATGTAAATTGGCATCGAGCTTGGCTGCCATTTAAGTATAAAAATTGATAAAAAATTTTCATTGACTTTAAAGTTCCTTGAGACCTTATACTTTTGATAAATACAAATTTATTAAAAATATATTTAAAGAAAAGGAGTTTTAAAGGTGAAAAAAATTATTTCTTATGTTTTAATTTTGTCAATGATTGCATCTATGCTTGTAGGATGTAATCAGAATCAGGTCTCAACATCTACACCTATTGCAGAAACAACAATTGGATTCAAGGCAGGTACATATGTAGGAGAGTCTGAAGGAATGAAGGGACCTATTAAGGTAGAAGTTATAGTTGATGAAGAAAAAATTATAGCTGTAAAGGTATTGGAACACGTTGACTCTCAAAGGTTATTTAGTTTTGCTAATGAATCTATACCTGGTGCCATTGTGGAAAATCAGAGTATTAATGTAGATGTAGTTGCAGGTGCTACCATGTCAAGTATTGGTATAATTAATGCAACGAAAAATGCATTAACTCAATCAGGAGTAAATCTGGAACTACTAAATGTTAAAAAAGAGAAGCCTGCTTTAGTGAAAGGTGATGATGAGCACTATGATATAGTTATTGCTGGGGCAGGTGCTTCAGGACTATCAGCAGCAATAGAATTAGGGAAAAATAAAAATATAAGTATACTGGTTCTTGAAAAAATGCCTTTTACAGGAGGCTCACTTGCATTATCAGGAGGACTTTTCTGGACAGGAAATGGATCTAAATATGTTCCTGATGAAAGTTTTACACCTGAATCGCTTTTAGAATGGTTTGAAATGAGATCCGAGACTGAATCAAATGCTCCTCTTGTAAAGCATATTGCTAATATTGCAGGTGAAACTTTTGATTATTTAATTGATAACGGAGCGCCATGGGATGTAAACAGTGTAACCGAAACATATCCTAATTCAGGTATTTATAGATTTGAAACAAATAGAGGTGCTACATTAACAAAGTTCAGAGATGATGCCGCAGGAAATCAAGCTGCTGAGTTCATGCTTAATTTTGCAAAGGAACAGGGAGCAGAGGTAAGAATCAATTCAAAGGTTACATCATTAGTTGTAGAAAATAATGTTGTAAAAGGCGTAAAGGTAGAAGATGTTGAAAAGGAATATACTGTAAATGCTAAGAAGGTTATTTTAGCAACAGGTGGCTTCGGCAATAATCCTAAATTATTAAAAGAATTAGATCCTGATTCTGCAACTAAATGGCCTTTCTTAGCAGCAGGGTCAACTGGCGATGGAATTGAAATGACTAGGGAATTAGGCATTAAAATTGTAGGTAATGGTGTAATGTCCTATGAAGCATTGACTCCAAAAATGGGGTATAAAGGCGAAATAGGAAGTCTTGTCTGGGTACCAGAATTAATTGTAAATAAAGAAGGAAAAAGATTTGTTGATGAAACAGGACAGAGTACTGACATAGCTTTACAAACATATTTGCAAACTGATGATATTAGTTATGGAATTGATGATTCAAGAAGCGATAGAGTTGAAGATTATGAAAAGGGCGCAAAACAAGGATTAATATTAAAAGGGGAAACTTTAGAAGAATTAGCTGAAGTTATGGGTGTAAATAAGGAAAACTTCTTAGAAACAGTAAGAAAATATAATGAGACTGTTGAAAATGGTACTGAAGATGAATTTGGCAGTATACACGATAAAATGAAACCACCAATAGAAGGACCTTTTTATGCGGTTCCAATTCGTGCTTGTATTATAGGAACTATGCCTGGACTAAATGTAAATGAAGATTGTCAAGTAATTGGTGAAAATGGACAACCAATAGAAAACTTATTTGCGGCTGGTGAATTAATGTTTGGAAATATTTTCAACCGAGTATATCCTGCAACTGGAACTGCTGTTGCTTTAGCGATATATACAGGAAGAATAGCAGGAGAAGCAGCAAATAATCAAATAAAATAACATTACAATTTAAAGATTAGTAAACCTCAACACTGATGTAAAATAAAAGTACTCAGTTTTGAGGTTTTTTAATTATGCTAAGCTTGTATATATACAACAACAGTATAAAATTAAATTTATTTACTTCTACAATTTAGAATTTGATGAGCTTCAAATAATGCCATAAGCTTTATTCCTTTGGGAAACACCATCATATAAATCGTCCGTTGGGAAATTATGCATAGACTTAATAGCACCTCTTGCAGTATTATTAAAAGCCGACCCACAATGGAGCTGAAGAGCTAACCGTATTGACATATTTTAGGAGATATGGTATCGTTATGAAGAAATCTTAGTTTTCCTATTGAGTATTTAGAGAACTAATTAAAATAGACCTTTTTTCAATAAACATAATCTTTGGAATTAAATATTAAATGAAATCAAGTGTTGCAAAACAGTTATTAATTTATTTCGTAAAATTAAAAAAAAAGGGGCTCACGAAGTGTTATTATTCCTTGACTTCAAGGTTTAATATAATTTAAAATTCCTCAGTTTTATGGGAATATAAAAAAGTAGGGGGTAACAAAATGCTTAAGAAAACGATATCCTTAGTATTGGTATTTATGATGCTACTGGCAACAGCGACTCCAATAAATTCCTATGGAGTTGCAAAAGACTATGCAGGACATTGGGCAGAAGACAAAATACAGTTATGGCTTGACAAGGGCTATGTAACTGGATATCCTGATGGTTCATTTAATCCTGAAGGAAAAGTAACAAGATCGGAATTTGTAACAATGGTAAACAGTGTATTTAATTATACAGAAGTGGCAGATATAAACTTCACTGATGTAGAATCAAATAAATGGTATTACCAAGAGGTACAAAAAGCATTTAAAGCTAATTACATAGCAGGAACTTCAGAAACACAATTTGCTCCAAATGAAAATCTTACTAGAGAACAAGCTGCAGTTATAGTTTCTAAAATAATGAAATTAGATGCAAATCCATCAGGAGTAGAAAAGTTTAAAGATGCCAACGAAATATCAACATGGGCAAAGAATTTTGTTGGCGCAGCTGCACAAGCAGAGCTTATTACTGGTTATAACGATAGCACATTTAAACCGCAAAATCCTATCAGTAGAGCAGAAGCAATAATAATATTAAATAATTCATTAAATGGCTCTCAATCAGCAGATTTAATAATTGATAAAGCTGGAGATATAGTAGAAAATAAGACTTTCAGAAATATTCACATCACAAACAGAGTTGGTAATGGTGAAGTTACACTTAAAAATGTAGTTATAACAGGGGAATTACTAGTTGAAGGTGGAGGACTGAATTCAATAATTATTGAAGACTCAATAGTTAACAAATTAACAGTTAATAAAGCAGATGGAAAAGTTAGAATATTGCTAATTGGTGAAACAGCAGTTGATGTTACATCAATTGAATCGGGTGCAACACTTGAGCAACGACAATTAACAGGAACAGGATTTTCTCGGGTAATAGTTGATGACGATGTAGACGAATTTCAAGTTCTTACAATTAGCGCTGACATAGACAATTTAACTGTTAAAGCAAAAATTAAAATTAATGTAAAAACAGGCACTATAGAGAATATTCAAATTGAAAAAACAGCAGAAGGTGTATCAGTAAACTTAGAAAAAGATGCAACTGTTTTATTAGTTACAATAAATGTTAAGGTTGCATTTACAGGAACAGGAGCAATTGTTAGTGCAAATATAAATGTAAATAATGTAACATTTGAACAAGAACCTAAAAAAACTAGTTTGGCGCCAGGAGTTTCAAAATCAGTTATTCAACCATCATCGTCAAGTGGTAGTAGTGGTGGCAAAAGTTCGACAGTTAAGAATATAAAAGCCTATGGTAATGAATTTGAAATAGGGACATACAACGAATTTCTAACTGGACAGATGAATAACATTTCATTAAAAGATAATATTGGAGATGGAGCGTTAACTCTTAAGGTTGTAGACGGAAATTATCCAACTAATGGAGAATATATATCACAAATAATAGATGTTCCTAATTTTGAGTATATGGTAGCATCATGGAACAGCGATACGCCAGAAGGAACATATGTTGAAATACAAGCAAAAGTATTAGTAAATCATTTTGACGAAAATAGTCAACCAATACAAACGTGGACAGAATGGCTATCATGGGGACAATGGAGTCCGTTTATAGCAAGAGCTTCAGCTGATACAAATGGTATATTAGCTGAAACATCAGTTGATGAATTGGTGGTTAAAGGAAGTGATGGTGAAACAGCAAGTAAAGTACAAATGAAGGCGATACTGCATACAGATAATCCATTAGTAACGCCAACAGTTAGATACTTACATGGAACACTTAAAAATACAATGAATCCAATATCAAAAGAATTCAAAGAAACAATAGATGTAACGAACTTAAATAAAAATATAATAACGCCAGCATATTCTCAAATGATTAGATGTCCAAGAATAAAAAATTCAATATGTAGTGCAACAACAATAACCATGATTATGAATAGATTTGGGGAAAAGTTATTGCCAGAAGAAGTAGCACAAAATACATATGATGACAATTATGGATGGGGTAACTGGGCATTTGCAATGGCATCTACAGGAAGTTATGGATACAAGTCATATGTAGACTATACAACAATAGAAGGATTAAAAAGAGAAATAGCTAAAGGGTATCCAGTGGGAGTAAGTGTTAAATATTCAAATGTTACTACTAATACTAAGTATCCTTATGTAGAAGGATCTCCAGGAGTAACACCGGGCCATCTAATAGTAGTAACAGGCTTTGAAACAATAGATGGAGTAGAATATGTATTAGTAAACGATTCGTTTGCGCCAGAAAATGAGACCGTGTCAAGGAAATATAAATTAGATCAATTTGAAAAAGCGTGGTCTAACAGAGTTGCTTATATAGTACACGATAAAGAGGTAAATGCAGGTTCAGACCACACAATGAGGATAGATGCTAAATTAGTTGAAACTGATGTAGTAAATGAATACAAAGTATATGTAAATGATGTAAATATTAATGTGCAAAATTTTGGAGGAACAATAGCGTATACATTTGATGATGATTTAACATATGAATATTTCCCTAAAATTACAAACAAAAATTCCCTTACATTTACTTGTGAGGATATCAAAAATCCAAAACTAAAAATATATGTTATTACAGATACTGGAAAGGTTTATATAACTAGTACAGTATTATCTGAATCAGCAAAAGCAAACCTACTAGCAGTAGTAGAAGCAAAAGAAGCAGTTGTTGGAGGAAGTATTGATGTAGCGTTTGATGCAGATCAAACAGCAAAGACAGCTGCAGTTTTGACCTATGTAAATAATTTGACTAAAAACGAAGTTACAGCAGTAGTAAGTTATGTTAGTGATAATAATTACAAAGTTGAATTGACAAAAGGTAGTGCAAGTGACAATAAAATAATTACAATGGTAGTAAATATTGCAGCTACACCAGATGAAGACCAATTAGCACCAACAGGTTTAGCTGGTGTAGCCCCAACATCAGCATTAACTGATGGCAAGATTACAGGTACAACAATCGACATGGAATATAAGTTAGTTACAGATGAGGGCGGCAGATATACGGCATGTTCAGCAACAGAAACAATAGTAGCATCGGCAGGATACTATTTATTAAGGTTTGCAGCTAAAACAGGATTTAATCCTGGAGCAACAGTGGTAGTAAACGTGCCAGTATATGTGGAGGACACAAAAACACTATTGTCTATAGAAGCAATAAACGGTAAAGCCCAAGTTGGCGTTGTTTTAACTCCAGGTTTAGTACTTCCATTAGATGCAACATATAGTTTTCAGTGGAAGATAAGCAGTGCAGTAGATGGCGTATATACAGACATTACTGATGCAACAACTAATACATACACACCAGTTGAAGAAGATGTAGGGAAGTTTATTAAAGTATCAGCTATTGGTGCTGGTAGTAGTGGCTACACTGGTACAGTAACAAGTGTGGCGACAGAAGCAGTAGCACCAGTGGAAGAGCCTACACATTAACCGGTGTTCCAGTTTCAAGTGTAACAACTGAAACAAAAGCATGAATCTAGAGACCATTTCAAGTTTTGTGTAAACACAAAAAACTAATGAATTTTAAAAGTAAAATTTATGAGGGTGGCCCCTAAAAATGAGGTCCCCCTTGTTTTGTATTATATAGACATTTTTTGGCATGTTATTTCATTATCTCTACTACTTAGCACTAAAGATTCGCTTTTAACCATGTAATTAAATTCTCTAACATACTTGTCGTAACCCTATGGTTAACATTACTAAACTCTATTACCTGTAATTTATCTTGATTACTTGTGTAAATCGGTCTCATTCTATCAACAAATTTTCTCTGTATTTCAATAGGTAAAGATGTATCTTCTACTCCGTGAAAAATCGAAATAGCTCTATCTTTTATCTTTTCTTCATGTATCATTGGATCATATAACTCAATTTCATCTTTATAAAGTTCACTCGATGGCAAGATATTCATTTTTATGCATTCTTGCCAAGCAAAGGCTCCATTAAAACCAGCCAGACATTTTAAGTCGTCATGCTTAATGAAAACTCCTCCAGCAGTTATTGCCCCCATCGAATCTCCCATTACTCCTATCCGTATTGGATCAGCATCATGTTTTTCTATTGCTCTCTTAATCAGTACATCAGATTCTTGAATACTCTTAAGTATTATTTCCCATATATATTTTACATTATATTCTATTGACGCTCTTTCACCATGGTATAGTGCATCAGGTACAATTACTTGATAACCAAAACTGGCAATTGACATTGCTTGAAATCTTATAAAATCTTTATTTGAATGTGATCCATGATAATAAATAACAGTTGGTAATACCCCAGTATATTCTTTTGGATTAACCCTTAGGTATGGAATATAACCTGCTTTTTCTTCTGTAATCATCACAAATGCATTCTCCTGTTTAAATATTGACCATTCCATTTGTACTAACTCCCTTTATCTTTATTCTTGATCTATAATTCAAAAAACCAGCTTGCTAAGCAATTTATTTAGTTCAACACTATTGTGTTTCTGTCGTGTCGATAATACCAATCATGTTAGGGCATTTTCTTAGGTCATACCTTTTTTAATGGGTCAAACTTTATTTTAAAACTACAATAACAATTGTAGCTTTAAAACAAAGTTTGACTGAGTAACTTTGATATTCAAAATGGCTTTTAAAAGAAAGTTTGACTACTCCTTAGGTTTACATTATAAACATAATGAGAAGTTGAGTGCGCGTGATAGGGTAATTATAGATTATGCTAATAGTGCGTTATTAGGAATTTTTTCTTTCAGTTCTTTATCCATGTATTGCGTAGCTGAATATTAATCACTAATTTATAACCATTT
>DNNV01000391.1:11780-19520 GCA_003497505.1 Clostridiales bacterium
TCACTAATTTATAACCATTTATACTAAATAACTAAAAAAATGTCATACTATTATAAAAACGTGGAGGTGCTCAGTATGAATTTTCTATTCGTATATACTAACCTAGTAAGGGTAGTATTGGTAATTATGACGGTAGTTCAATTATTTAAACATAATTACAAAAAACTTACTCCCGCTGTTATTGTAATAGCTCTTACATTTGTACCTTGGCTACTCAGCCTAATGTATGTCCAAATAAATACACTGACGGGTTTCTTATTTCAAACTGTTGTATTTATGGCTGTGTATCTAGGGTCAGGTTATAAATATTATGATTTATACCCATGGTGGGATAGGAGTATCCATTTCCTCTCTGGAATACTATTTTTCGGATTTGGAGTATCTTTGTCCGAAAAAGCACCTGATGCAGGATTTGTCGGTACATTGGTATTTAGTTTTGCCTTATCGTTGGCCTTGCATGAGATTTGGGAGGTCTTCGAGTTCCTCATTGACAGCACTTTTCACACCGATCATCAGCATTGGCAAAAAAACAGCCCTGTCATTAATCATCAACCTGAGAAGGCTATCCAACCACCAGGCTTAGTGGACACTATGAACGATACCATTACAAGCATTATCGGTACTATGGTGGCGTGCGTTGGATGGTGGATTTATTTAACTTTATAAACTATTTCATTGGGAATAAGGCTGAGTGTTCTCTCCTATGCACTGCTCCAATTTGTACGAACAACACATAGGATTGAACCCTCATTATTATGCAGTATAAACATAATGGGCAGTTGGTTAATTAACTAATTTTTATAAAATCAACTAGTTAGCGGGACTTTCTAAATTATAGCTTTCAATCAACTAAAATTCTATCAAATGAAATTGTTTTTCTGAATTTAGCGCATGCACTTCGACAATTTTTGATATCTTTAATTTCATTTACATGATCAGGTTTATTCAAGATATGGCATTGTTAAGTTTTGTTCTTCATGCTCTTTCAGTTCTAATGCTTAGGATGTTCAATTCCCAATTCTTTAGCAATTATTTGTTTCCTCAATAGGCAAAAGAGGAAATTGCTCTCGAATATCAACAACATTATCATAAAAATCTAAATAATAAAAATAATTTCGTTCTAAGTCTGAAAACAATTCATGTTGCCTTTGAATTTTAATACCCTTAGTACGTGTATTACGTCCTTTTGAAGGAAAATCTTGAGTCTCAAGCCAAGGTTTGTAATCTTTACCTTTCCCTAATCCAATCCAGATCCTTCTTTTATCATTTTTTCATAATTCAATTTTCTATTTCTTTTTGCCATAAAAAACACCTCTTGTATTATAACCAAGAGGTGTAATATAAGTCAATTAAGTCAAACTTTTTTTTAAAACTACAACAATTAGTTTTCGCTCTTTGCTTTGTAGTCTGCGATTACTTTTTCGGCCATGTTGAATGGCATTTCATCGTATCTGAGGAATTCCATTTCGAAGCTTCCTTTTGCCTGGGTCATTGATTTCAAATCAATTGCGTAGGTGTACATTTCAGCCTGCGGAGCTTCTGCAAGCACCTTCTGAGTGCCGTCTTCCTGCTGCTCCATACCGAGGATTTTTCCTCTTCTCTTGTTCATGTCACCCATTATATCTCCCATGTATTCATCGGGAACATATATTTCAACCTTTGCAACAGGCTCCAATATAACAGGTTTAGCTTCCTGCAGACCTTTTTTGAAGGCTATGGATGCTGCCATTTTGAAGGATGTTTCATTGGAGTCAACATCATGGTATGAACCGTCATATAGGGTTGCCTTTATGTTAACAACCTTGCAGCCTGCCAGAACTCCCTTATCAAGGCACTCTCTAAGACCCTTCTCAACAGCAGGTATAAAGTTTCTAGGCACAGCTCCTCCAACAACCTCGTCTACGAACTCAAAGTCAACATTGGAAGGTTCAAATCTGACATGAACATCTCCGTATTGTCCTGCTCCTCCTGATTGTTTTTTGTGCTTGCCCTGTACATCGGACTTGCCTCTGATAGTTTCTCTGTAGGCAACCTTAGGATTAGTCAGGTCAACCTCAACCTTGAAGTTGTTTTTCAACTTATTTGCAAGAACTGCAAGCTGAATATTTCCGTGACCGCCTATTACCAGTTCCTTTGTTTCAGCATTTCTTTCTATTGTAAATGTAGGGTCCTCTTCGTTCAGTCTGTGGAGTCCAACTCCTACCTTTTCATCACTGTCCTTTGTCTTTCCGCTTATAGCCATGAAATAGGACGGTTTCGGGAAATCTATTCCCTTGTATATAATTGGGCTTGCTTTTATGGAAATAGTGTCACCTGTTTTAAAGTTCATTAATTTAGCGGTAGCACCTATATCTCCTGCCACAATCTCCGCAGTCTCTATCTGGTCCTTTCCTCTCAGAAAGAATATATTTCCTATTCTTTCGGTTTCTCTGGTAGCGTCATTGTAAACTTCTGAATCCTTTTTCATAACTCCGGACATTACCTTGAACAAAGTAATCTTGCCTACAAACGGGTCCACGATTGTTTTGAAAACAAATGCGGACAACGGCTGAGTGGAAGTTACCTTTCTCGGTGTTGTTTTTCCGTCCACCAATCCCGTTACTTCACCTGTATCTCCTGAATTAGGCAAATATTCTTTTATCATGTGCATCATGCACTTAAGACCCATTGCCTTAGTGGCGCAGGATACTATAACAGGAACAACCTCTCCTGATAACACGGCATTTTTCAGGCCTGTGCTTACTTCCTCATATGTAAATTCTTCGCCGTTGAAAAATTTGTCCAACAGCAATTCATCTGTTTCCGCAACAGATTCCATCAGAACGCCTCTCAATTCTTCAACCTTGTCAGCCAATTCTTCCGGTACTTCTATCTTAACATTATCTATATCTTCTATTAAACGTCCCTGACGGTCTACTATATCTACATATCCCTTGAAGTTTTCTCCTTCTCCGATAGGCAGCGCGAAAGGAACTACTTTTTTACCGAATCTTTCTCTAAGCTCTTCAAGCAGAACATCGAACTTAACATTTTCTTTATCCATCTTGTTAAGCACAATAACTCTTGGTAGGTTTCTTTGTTCCAGGTATTTCCAAACCTTTTCAGTGCCAACTTCAATTCCTGAGCTTGCATCAATAACTACAACGGCCCCGCTGGCAACACGCAGTCCTCCGTAGACTTCGCCTACGAAGTCAAAATAACCAGGAGTGTCAAGGAAATTTATCTTAGTATCTTCAAACTCTATAGGTATAACTGATGTACCAATTGAAACTTGTCTATCTTTTTCTTCTTTATCGAAGTCTGATACTGTATTTCCATCTTCAACTTTTCCCATACGGTTTGTAACTTTTGTAACATATAAAAGTGCTTCTGTTAATGTGGTCTTACCGCAATTGCTATGGCCTACTAATGCAACGTTTCTAATTTTGTCAATGTTATACGTTTTCATTTACTATGTTCCTCCTAATGATTTCTGCTTATTTATTCTATTTTACATTAAATTCCTCAATTAAGCAATACAATTTTATTAGGCGGAACAGCGCTTAAATTTTATTTTATAATGTTTTTTGTACTGCTCGCAGCAATAATATGCTATAATTCTATATATTGATGAATTATTTCACATAATTGCAACGGAGGTATTACCATGTTTATTTCAGCCTCGCACGACAGATGCAGCAATTACAAAATAAAGGCTACACAAAAATATTCAAAAAGAATACTGAATGAAAAGGAGTTTTTTTCTAAGACTGAAGAAAACAGAGAGCTTATACTTGCTGCTGTTCCAATAATGAACAAAGTATATGACTTTGTTAAGGGGTCGAACTTTTTTTTGATTCTCACCGACAAAGACGGCTGCATTTTAAATGTAATAGGTGACGAAGATATTTTGTCAGAGGCCTTTTCATTTAAGATGATACCTGGTGCATACATGAACGAGCAGAGCATAGGAACAAATGCCATGGGTACATGCCTGACAGAAAAAAAGCCCCTTCAAGTCTCCGGTGACCAGCATTTCGTTAACGTATATCATCGCTGGACATGTTCAGCTTCACCTATATCCGATTCATCGGGGAATATCATCGGCGCTCTTGATTTAACCGGTTACAGCGCATCTGTACACCAGCATACTTTAGGCATTGTTGTTGCCGGCGCAAAGGCAATTGAAAACGAGCTTGCTGCCAATCACTACAGAATGCTTCTGATGCATGAAAAATCCTATATCGATACTGTGCATAATTCACTTCATGCAGGAATTATAACATCCGATCCGGAAGGAAACATTATTGAAGCCAACCCGTATTCAGCTGAGCTGTTGGGCTATTCCGAAGAAAAGATCAGAACAATGAGCATGGATGGCATTCTAAAAAGCTGGAAGGATATTTCAGAATCTGTTATAAAGAATAAGACGCCCTTCAGAGGAGATGTTGACATTATATCTCCCAAAAACCGCCTTCAATTAAATTTGATTGCTTCTCATGTAAGAAACAGCATCAACAAAGACGACAGCATTGTTTTTATATTCAACGAAGTGAAAAAGCAAAGAAAAATGATTGATAAGATAATGTCCGGACGTGCCATATACACCTTTGACAAAATAGTTGGAAAAGACGAAAATTTTCTGAATGTTGTCAATTTTGCCAAGAAAATTGCGGACAGTCGCTCAAATATTCTTATTTTGGGTGAAAGCGGCACGGGCAAGGAGCTTTTTGCTCAATCCATACACAACTATTCCAACAGAGCTGATGGTCCGTTCATAGCGCTGAACTGTGGAGCCATCCCGCGCAGTTTAATTGAATCTGAGCTTTTCGGATATGAAGAAGGCTCATTCACAGGTGCAAAATCTAAGGGCAATACGGGTAAATTCGAGGCTGCCGACGGAGGAACGATTTTCCTTGATGAAATCGGTGAAATGCCCTTTGATTTGCAGACAAGACTTTTGAGAGTCATAGAAGAGGGAAGCTTCAACAGAATAGGCAGCAACAAGGAAATAGTTGTGGATGTGCGCATAATTGCGGCAACAAACAAAAAACTCAGTATGGAGGTTGAAAACGGAACATTCAGAAAAGACCTTTATTACAGACTTAACGTACTGCCCCTACGACTTCCTGCTCTCTCCGAGCGCAAGGGTGACATAAAGCTCCTCCTGGAATACTTCATGGACAAAATAAGCAGAAAGCTCAATAAGAAAAAGGTATTTATTTCAGAAGACAACATGAAGGTGCTCATGCAGTATGACTGGCCGGGAAATATAAGAGAGCTTGAAAATTATGTGGAGCTAGCAGTAAATACAGAGACTGTGCCTGATATTTACGAGCTGTATATGGGAAATACGGCAAAACAAGATAGCTATAAGGCGCCCACACATGATGACACTCTCTTCAGCCTGAAGGATTTGGAAAAGGAGCACATTATCAAGGTTTTAAAAGCTACGGATAACAATGTGACACAGTCCGCCCATATCTTAGGAATAGGCAGAAATACTCTGTACAGAAAATTAAAAGAATATGGCATTGACCGTTATATAACGGAACACAGTTCCAAAATGGAACGCATTTAAAAACACATACCTGTATTATAATGGAACGCACATATTTAGGCTGTGCGTTTTTATTTGTTTTTGAACGTTTTTATTGCTCCTGAAACTTGGAATAATTCTTGCAATTTATTTTGATATCAAATGCAGGAGGTGCGTATGAACAGTTATTTTGGTTATACAGGTGTTATATTAAGAGTTAATTTGACAGAAAAGACCATAGCAAAGGAAGCATTGAATCTGGATGATGCTCATAAGTATATAGGCGGTAGAGGCCTGGGAACAAAGATATTCATGGATGAGGTGCATCCCACTGTTGATCCTTTCAGTGAGGAAAACAAGGTAATATTCATAACAGGTCCTCTGAGCGGAACAGCCACTCCAACCGGAGGCAGATACATGGTTGTTACAAAATCGCCTCTCACGAACACTATTGCAAGCTCCAACTCAGGCGGATACTGGGGTGCCGAACTGAAATTCGCAGGCTATGATGCAATCATACTGGAAGGAAAATCCGATACTCCGGTATATCTCAACATTGCCGATGACATGGTCGAGCTAAAGGATGCATCCGAAATATGGGGAAAGCTGCTTGATGAAACAACAACTATTTTGGAAAATATTCATGGACCAAAGGTAAGAGTTGCGGCCATAGGCCCTGCAGGGGAAAATTTATCAAAAATATCCGGAGTAATGAACGAAAGAGCTCGTGCTGCCGGAAGATCAGGCGTAGGCGCGGTAATGGGCTCTAAAAATATCAAGGCAATAGTTGTGCGCGGAACAAACAAGGTTGCGGTAAAAAATGAAGAAATGCTTAAAGAAGTATTCTCGAAAAGCCTTAATAAAATAAAAGAGAACGGAGTTACAGGCCAGGGGCTTCCTGCCTACGGTACAGCGGTTCTGGTTAATATTATAAATGAAAATGGTGCACTTCCCACAAATAACTTCCAAAAATCATATTTTGACAAAGCCGAGGAAATAAGCGGTGAAACATTGGCCGAGAAATACCTGAAGAGAAAATCTCCATGCTTCAGATGTCCAATCGGCTGCGGAAGATACTGCGAGGTTGACGACATAAAAGGTGAAGGACCGGAGTATGAAACCATATGGGGATTTGGTTCAAATTGCGGCGTATCGGATCTCGGAGCTATTATAAAGGCTAACTTCTGGTGCAACGAATACGGACTGGATACAATTTCAACTGCAGCTACAATTGCAGCTGCAATGGAGCTTTATCAAAAAGGATACATTAAAAAAGAAGATTTGGATGACGGTCCTGAATTAGCATGGGGAAATGCAGATGCAATAATAGAATGGACTAAGCGCATGGGTCAGGGCAAGGGGCTTGGAGCCAAAATGGCGGAGGGCTCATACAGATTGTGCGAAAGCTATGGTGTTCCCGAGCTGTCTATGACGGTTAAGAAGCAGGAAATGCCTGCATACGACCCCAGAGGAATTCAGGGCATAGGTCTTAATTATGCTACGTCAAACAGAGGCGGCTGCCATGTTAGAGGATATATGATTTCTCCCGAAATCCTTGCTCTTCCACAGCCACTTGACAGATTTGCCACCGAAGGAAAGGCAGCATGGACAAAAATATTCCAGGACTTCACCGCTGCAATAGATTCAGTTGGTCTGTGCCTGTTTACTTCATTTGCTCTGAATGCTGATGACTATGCCGATTTATATAACTCTGTGTGCGGAACAGAAATAACCGGAAATGACTTTATTGAAGCCGGAGAGAGAATATGGAATATAGAAAGGCTGTTCAACCTTGAATCCGGTGTTGACCCTTCACAGGATACACTTCCGAAACGACTTCTTGAAGATCCAATATCAGAAGGTCCTTCAAAGGGATGGGTAAACAAATTGAGTGAAACTCTTCCTCTGTACTATAATTTGAGAGGTTGGAGCGAAAACGGGCTTCCTACAGAAGAAAGGTTGGCAGCCCTCGGAATCAATCAAACAACAGCACCGAATTTGTCATGAGAATTACAATCAAGCTTTTTGCAACGCTTCGCAACAACAGAGGAAAAATTTTAGAAAATGACTATTCAGAGGATACACAAATAAGGGAAATTATTAAAAGCCTCGGAATAGACGAAAATGATGTCGCCATTTTATTAAAAAATGGAATAACCGCCAAAATGGACGACATACCCTGTGATGGTGATTATTTATCAATTTTTCCTCCCGTAGGAGGA
>DNNV01000148.1 GCA_003497505.1 Clostridiales bacterium
CAGCTGTTTTAGCAATGATAGTACATCTTGACGGATCAGGAGCCGTAACATTTTTAGTAACAATTCCTGCGGTATTGCCCTTATATGATGCAGTTGGAATGAGCAGATCTTCATTGGCAACTGTGGTCGCATTGGCGGCAGGTACCATGAACATAGTTCCGTGGGGAGGGCCTACATTAAGAGCGGCAACATCTTTAAATGTCCCCGTGACTGAGCTTTTCAATCCTGTTTTAATACCGGTCATAGCCGGCCTGATATTTGTTCTTGTAATAGCAGGATTTATTGGGAAAAAGGAAAAGGCAAGAATAGGAAATATAGCCCTTGCAAATGTAGAACATGCAAATTCAGAAGCAAATCCTGAAAAATTAAAATTGCAAAGACCAAAATTATTTGCTGTAAACATTTTGTTAATAATTGCTGCTATAGGTATAATGATATCGAATTTATTGCCTCCGCAGGTCGTATTTATGTTTGCATTTTGTTTAGCAGTTGTAATAAATTATCCAAATGTTAAAGAACAAAGAGAGCGTGTTGATGCACATGCCAAGGAAGCATTGATGATGGCCAGCGTATTATTTGCCGCCGGTGCATTTACGGGAATAATGAAGGATACAGGCATGATTACAGCAATGTCAGAAGTAATCGTAGGATTGATTCCGACATCTATGGGAAGATTCCTGCCTGTTGTTACAGGTATTGTATCTATGCCGATGAGCTTGCTGTTCGATCCAGATTCATTCTATTTCGGAGTTATGCCCGTTTTAACAAGTACGGCAAGTCAATTCGGAGTGGATCCAATAATGGTAGGAAGAGCAGCAATTTTGGGGCAAATGACTACAGGTTTCCCTGTGAGCCCGTTAACGGCATCCACATTCCTGCTCATAGGTTTAGCAGGCGTGGACTTGGGAGATCATCAGAAAAAGACTATTCCATATGCATTCCTTGTTACAATAGTAATGCTTGCAGTGTCTATTGCAATAGGAGTAATCACACTATAAATAGGAGGAATTGAAATTGAAAAAAATCAGAATCGGAAGCGGTGCAGGATATGCCGGTGACAGGCTTGAGCCCGCATTGGAGCTTATTAAAAAAGGAAAATTAGATTATATAGGATTTGAATGCTTAGCTGAAAGAACAATTGCCATAGCTCAGAAAGCAAAGCTTGTTAATCCCAATAAAGGCTACAACGGACTTTTGGAGCACAGAATGGACAAGGTGCTTCCTCTGGCCCATAAGCATAAAGTAAAAGTCATTACAAATATGGGGGCAGCAAATCCGCAGAGCGCCGTTGAAGTAATTTGCAAAATGGCGGAGGAAAAAGGTATAAAGGGATTAAAAGTAGCTGCTGTATATGGAGATGATGTGCTTGAGAAATTAGATAAGTACAAAAATACAACAGTTTGGGAGACAGGAAAGCCTCTTGCCGAATTGGATGGTGATATAATATCTGCCAATGTATACATGGGTATTGACGGAATAGTTGAAGCCTTAAAGAATGGAGCAGATATTATAGTAACAGGAAGAGTTTCAGACCCAGCGTTGTTTTTAGCACCTCTGGTTTATGAATTCGGCTGGGATATAAATAATTATGATTTATTGGGCAAAGGAACATTGATAGGGCATTTACTTGAATGCGGAGGTCAGGCTACAGGAGGGTACTTTGCGGAGCCGGGTAAAAAGGATGTTGATAAATTATGGGAGCTTGGATTCCCCATCGCTGAAGTAAACGAAAATGGTGAGTTTTCAATTACCAAAGTAGAAGGCACCGGAGGAGTTGTCAACAAAGATACCTTAACAGAACAGATGATATACGAAATCCATGATCCATCATCATACTTCACTCCTGATTGCACAGCAGACTTTTCAAATGTAACTTTTACAGAAAAGGGAAGTGATGTTGTAGAAGTGAAGGGGGCAACAGGCAGGGAAAGAACCAATACGTTAAAAGTAAGCATAGGCTACAAGGACTGCTTCATAGGGGAAGGCGAGATAAGCTACGCAGGTCCGGGATGTCTCGACAGAGCCAAGTTAGCAGCTGAAATAGTTGAAAAAAGACTTGAGCTTACTGAAGTTGAATATGAAGAGTTAAGAATAGATTTTATTGGAATCAATGCAATTTATAAAAATAAAGACAGAAAATACAACGTTCCTGAAGAAGTCAGACTCAGGGTTTCAGCAAGGACAAAGACAAAGCATGATGCAGACCAGGTAGGAAATGAAGTTGAAACATTATATACCAACGGACCTGCAGGGGGCGGCGGAGCCACTAAGTCAGTAAGTGAGATTGTATCGGTGGCTTCGATATTAATTGACCGCAATGACGTGAAAGCCAAAGTAATGTACAAGGAGGTACAATAATGAAATTATGGGAAATAGCTCATTCAAGAACAGGAGATAAAGGTAATATTTCTAATGTATCTCTTATAGCTTATGATATCAAAGATTATGAATTAATAAAAGAAAAGGTAACACCTGAAGTTGTTAAGGAATGGTTCAAGGATATTGTGAAGGGTGAAGTTAAAAGATATGAACTGCCTCAATTAGGAGCTCTTAACTTTGTTATGTATGATGCCCTTGGAGGCGGTGTAACCAGGTCGTTAGCCCTTGACAAGCATGGAAAAAGCCTTAGCTCGTATTTGCTGGACATAGAAATTTAGTGATTGTAAGATTAACAAAATGGCCCTAAGGGCCATTTTGTTTTTGTATAGATTATAGCAAATTTATGGCAGGACAATGTGGCAGAAGGTATGATTTCTACATATTATGAGATATCGTTAGAAATTATTTTAAGGAGGATTATACTATGCCTGCAAGCATGGATTTTGTGCGTCAGTCGTTGGAGCTTCATCTTTTTTTTGCACGGATTATGAAGGAACATTCATTTTTTCTTGAGCTGGGGTTTACGCCCAGGGACAGCATGTTTACTCAGAAAGCGGATGATTTTCGATTAGAGTTTGATAGGCTGCTGGGAGAGGTTGTTTCTCTTTCTGATGGTATCGTAAGTCAAAATGTATTGAAATCCGGTGAGGTAATAACACCATATACGCTTAATGCGGAAATGGCATCGTCATACTATACCGGATTGAGCATACCTACTGAGCTGACACGGAGGGAAGCCGGATTAACCGGCGGGAACGGAATGACTGTCAATCCGATGATTGAAGAAAGGGTATCTTT
>DNNV01000123.1:0-18590 GCA_003497505.1 Clostridiales bacterium
AGCTGCCGGTTGCAGGCAGAATCACAGCGCTTAAGGATATGGGCTTTGGCCTTGCCGCTATTGGTGAAATTCTGAAAATCTACAACAATCCACAGGTGCTGGCTGAATTTCTGACGGTGAAGCAAGCGGAGATGCAAGCAGAAGCCGAAGAAATCAGACGCCGCTTACTGCTCCTCGATACAGCCGTAGAGAGGCTGAGAAAGGACGAAACTGCTATGAATTATAGTGTATCATTAAAGACCTTGCCGGAGCGGTATGTAGCCAGTGTACGCAAGGTTATCCCCGCCTACGACCAAGAGGGTACTCTTTGGAACATGATGATGACCGAAACGGCGCATCTTAAAATGCAGCCTGCCGACAACTGTTACAGTCTTGCCATTTTCCACGATGAGGGATACAAGGAAAGCGATGTGGATGTGGAAGTCCAGATAAACGTGCAGGGGGCATACAAGAACACAGAGCACGTCGCGTTTAAAACTATGCCTGAGGTGGAGATTGCCTCAGCCACTTACAAAGGCAGCTATGAGCAGCTTACCGCTGTGAACCATGCGGTAGCCAATTGGGTAAATGACAATGGCTATGAATTTAATGGCGCGATGTTTTGCATTTATCATGTCAGTCCGGCACAAACGCAGAATCCCGATGAACTGGTGACCGAGGTTTGCTATCCAATCAAGAAAAAATGACAATCATTACAGCAACGAACCGTCTGCAACCTCAGGCGGTTTGTTGTTATAATCGAAAATCGCATTTACAAAGCAGGGATAATTTTAAAATCTCACATTCTCTTTTGGAAGTCATATAATGGATATAGTAATATTCAGTGAAAAAGGAGGATGAAAATAGATGTATGGAAGATATAATCCAATTAGTCCGCAGTGCTTTTCCAACAGCATTAGCCAGTCGGAACAGGCTTTGAGCAATCGGTTTCGATTATTGTGGGAACAACATGTCTATTGGACAAGGATGCTCATTATTAGCATAGTTTTTGGATTGCCTGATGCGGAATTTGTTACAAATCATCTTCTTCGCAATCCCAAGGATTTTGCGGCGGTATTGCGGCTATTTTATGGAGATGACGTTGCTTCACATTTTGAAAAGTTATTCACGCAACATCTTACAATTGCCGCTGAGCTTGTTAAAGCTGCAAAAGCAGGCGATAGTGCTGCGGTTGCTGATGCTGAAAAGCGATGGTATGCAAATGCGGATCAGATTGCAGAATTTTTTGGAACGATTAATCCATATTGGTCGGTACAGGAGTGGAAGAAATTGCTGTACGACCATCTTGCAATGACGAAAAACGAAGCTGTCAATATGCTGACTCAAGAATATGATGAAAGCATTAATGTCTTTGACAATATTGAGCAACAGGCATTGCTTATGGCAGATACAATGACACAGGGCATTGTCAGACAGTTTCCCAACATTTTGGGCAGAATCTGAAAATACAAAGACAGCATAAATAGACGCACCAACATACCGTTGATGCCAATCAATTGTACTGTAAGTGAAATAAATAACACCTGCATTTGAATTCGATATGCAGGTGTTATTTATTCTGTCTTATTCCCTGCCATTAGCAAGGGAGATTAGCCCTAAGTCTATGGCAGTAGTAATAGCTTGAGTGCGGTTATTAACATTAAGCTTTTTGAAGATGTTCCTCACATGATTTTTTACAGTGCTTTCACTAATAAATAATTGCTGTCCGATTTCTCTGTTGCTCTTTCCCAAGCCAAGATTGCGTAGGATTTCTTTTTCTCGTGGAGAAAGTTTTAAAATCTTACTCATCGATGAGTTTGGCTGGTTGTAGCGTTCGAGATTTTGCTCGGGGGCCGTAAGATTATTGAGCAAGGCTCTGCTGATAGGCTTGGAAAGGGGGATTTTTCCTGCAAGCAACTGAACGAGAGCTTGTATAATCTCTTTTGAATGCATATTTTTATTGAGAAAACCCTGTGCACCGGCTCGCAAAGCTTCTGCTATAATCTCATCATCATCACTGACAGTCAGTATAACAATTGTAAGAGCAGGATATCTTTTCAATAAGCGTAGGGTTGTTTCGATGCCGTTTAGCTCCTTCATATAAAGGTCCATAAGAATGACATCGGGCTTGGGAGACAGGTTCATCATAAGAACTTCCTCGCCGCTGGAGGCCTCCATAATATTGGTTATATTATAATCCTCTAAAATTCGTCTGAGCCCTTCCCTGAAAAGACTATGGTCATCTACTATCAAAAAGTTAAGTTTTGCCAATTGTTCTAATTCTTTATTCATTATGATACTCCTTAGCGGCGAAGCGGCAGTTTCAGGCATGTAGTGGTTCCGTGTCCCTTTTGTGTTTGAATATCCAGCTGTCCGCCAAGTGCATTTGCCCTTTGGTTCATGATGCGTATGCCCTGATGAAGAATGGAGTTATGGCTTACCTCATCCTTATCAAAACCTTGGCCGTTGTCTGAGATTGTGATGGTCAGTTCTCCATTGACAAAGACAATATTGACATCAGCGTGGGTAGCCTTGGCATGACGTCGCACATTTGTAAGGGTTTCCTGAACAATTCTGAGTATATGAAGCTGATTCTCAAGCTTTATAACGGGCCATACCCCCTCGGTATTAAGAGAAACATGGACGCTGGAAAGCTTGTTAAATTCTTTAATATATAGTTTAATGCTGTCAATGAGCCGCCCCTCATGAGTAACATCTACACGCAGGCCGATAATAGCCTCACGGACATTCTGGTAAGAGTTGTCCACTACTTCGCGAAGCTCGTCTAAAACCTGTGCGCAGTCCTCATAATTTCCATTGCTCAATCTGACATTTGCCGAATCAAGTCCCAAACCTATATAACTGAGGGTTTGTGCAAGTCCGTCATGCATTTCCATAGCTATGCGGTCACGTTCCTGAAGGACGGCACTTCTCATAGCTTCACTATAAAGAAGCGCATTGTTTATTCCTATACCCAGCTGAATGCTGATACTATCAAACAATGATTTGTTCAGCAGCATTTCATCGATATTGTGCCAGACCAGTATGCAAAGGCCGCTGGGTATGCCTTGATTATCATAAGAATGGAAGGCCAGAAAATACCCGCTGTCAATAATCCTGTGAAGGAAGTTAAATTCTGATTTTTCTGAGTTGTGACCCCAATAAAGCTTTTGCGGCAAGTGGACGTTAAGCTGTTCGGGTATATCTGCGGACTCCGGATTAAGTCCGATTTGGGAGAAAAGGGAGAAATTCTCTTTATTTGTCTTAACGTAAAGAAGCCCTAATTGAACCTCAAGCGCTTGTGACAGCCGCCTTAAAAAGGTATCACAGAAGCTTTGCAGAGTAAAAGATTGGCTGATAGAGGTAGCGGCAGCGTTAAGTATAAAAAGATGTGCGTTTTTTTCTTCCAGACCCCGCTTAAGATCAACTTCATTTGTGATGTCCGAATATACCTCCACCCGACCCAAAAGCTCTCCGGCGTCACCATAAACCGGTCCGCTGAAGCGTTTGAGTATACGCCTCCTAGGCATGACGACCTCGACTTCATCATTTGAAACAACCTCGGGATGGTCATATAGCCAAAACAATCTCTTTTCAAACTCATCAGGATAGCGCACTCTCCATTTGATTTGCTCTGTTATTGCTCTTCGCTTATCCTGATAAAGAATTGTAGATGCGGGCAATCCAAAAAAGCTTTCAAACTGCTTATTGCACATTACTACCTTAAGCTCGCGGTTTATCATTAGGATAGCATCATCAACTGAATTAAGTACCGACTTCAGTCGCTGTTCTAAAGCTACAAACATCATGAACACCTCCCTTGTGCGCTTAGGGATAGATTGCTTCCATGCAGGAAGCTGCAAGAAACAGCTTGAACTGCATCAAAAAAATCTTGTACAGAGAGGCCTGCTTGTATTGCCGATTTCCTTTCAAGATTTAATTTCAATGATTGAATCTCCTTTCGTTCCAAAGTCAATTGCCTATAAGTTTACCATACTATATCGCTTCTGTCACTGCTTTTCAATAGTCCGAAAGTACTATACTTTTAACTATTTTTACATTAAGTAGCACTCTATTTTAACTATTAGCCAATAAAAAATTAGTACTTAGAATGTTACTTTCAGTGAATATGCGCTAGTCCTTATTTATGCTAAGGTATAACAAATGGTTGTTAACCAAAATTTTAGAACAAGAGAGGATGGTCATTATGTCAGCAACACCAATTAATAACAAAGAGTATTTATGGAGTTATCGTGAGAATGAACTGGAAGTAATTAAGGCCGCAAAAGCTAAGAAGGGTCTTACTTATGATCAGATTGCAGAGGCTTTAGAAGTTAGTCCTGTTTGGATAGCGAGCGCTTTCATGGGACAACAGTTCGTGCCGCCTGTGTATGCAGAGAAGCTTGCTAAGCTGTTGGATCTGTCTAATGATGAAGTTGCTACACTTTCCACACATCCGTACAAGGGAAATGTAGACCCAGTTCTTTATCGTTTGCACGAAATGTTTGATACATATGGACCGACAATAAAGGAACTCATTCATGAGAAATTCCCAAGCATGGGTAACGGAATCATGAGTGCTATCGATTTTGCTGTAAGTGTTGAAAAGGTTGAAGACCCAACAAGTGATAGAGTTATTATTACTTTTGATGGCAAGTTCTTACCATACAGCCATAAAGGAAAATATCCCTGGTAAAATTAAATTATCAGAATGTCGAAAATATCGGTGAAAGCCGGTATTTTCAATCTTTAACAGGAAAATGAGAGGAGGATTCATTTATGAGTGAATCTGTGAATGCTGAAAAAAGGACACCTACTTATTTTGAAAAATGGAAGGGTCAAACATTTAAAGCAAAGCTTCCTAAAGTTGGATTTGACCAGGTCGTGTGGTCATTTATTGGCGGATTTTGCGCTCTGTTTATAGTGGCATATCTGGCACAGGAAGTTAAGCTTCTCAGTCTTTTCGCACCGTTCGGAGCATCGTCCGTTCTGTTATTCGGAGCGCCTGCAGCTCCATTTTCGCAACCACGTAACGTTTTTGGCGGTCATATGATTGCCGCATTAGTAGGTGTTATTGTTAATAATCTTCTGGGTACATCGTACTTCGCTATAGCGGTGGGTGTTGCTCTTGCCATTTCACTGATGGTTAAGTTAAACGCTATTCATCCACCCGCAGGCGCCACTGCCTTCATTGGTGTGACTGCTTCCAAAGGAAGCTTCCTATGGATTCTGAATCCGGTTGCACTCGGTACTGTTATATTGATATTTGTGGCACTTGTTGTCAATAACCTTGATAAAAAGAGAAGTTACCCATCTTACTGGATATAAGTTGAGTTCATCGTGACATAGAGGTAAATATCATGAAAATTAAGCCGGCATTGTTTAATTGGAAAAAAACATTTAATAAAGCAACATTACTTACAGATATAACTGCAGGAATAAGCGTAGGAATCATTGCCATACCGCTTTCCATAGCACTTGCTATTGCTTCCGGCTCCACGCCTGAGGCAGGTCTCTGGACTTCTGCCCTTGCCGGCTTTGTTGCAGCCTTTTTTTCAGGCTGTCCGCAGCAAATCAGCGGACCCTCTGCCACATTGGTGGTAATTTCATATAGCACCATTTCATTATACGGCTTTGGGGGTCTTTTGACTGCCACTTTCTTGGCAGGCATATTCCTTATTATTCTTGGCGTTCTTAATTTAGGCAAAACAATAAGGTATATGCCCTATCCCATTATTGTAGGATTTACTTCGGGCGTAGCCTTTGTATTGGCAGTAGGTCAGTTAGGGGATTATCTGGGTTTGACTTTGCATAATCCACCGGTGCAATCCATAGAAAGAATTGTTGCATACATTCAGGCAATGCAAAGCCTGAATATTTATGCCTTTGTAATCGGAACTTTGTCGATCATTGTCATAGTTGTATGGAACAAGTGGAACAAGAAAATACCCGGATATTTAATTGCTCTATTATTTGCCACTATACTGGCACATGTGACGACATGGCCGGTAGAAACCATCGGCACAAGATTTGGCAATGTTTCTGCTTCACTGCCTCCGATTATTTTACCTGCGCTGGAGTTTGACAAAATTAGATTTTTGTTACTTCCCGCATTTACCATTGCTTTTATTTCGGCTCTTGAAACATTGCTTTCAGCGGTGGTGGCAGATGGAGCAACGGGGGAGAGTCATGACCCCGGAATGGAGCTTATAGCCCAAGGCGGTGGGAACCTGGTAAGCTCCCTCATAGGAGGACTTCCGATAACAGGAGTTATTGCCAGAACGGCAGCAAATGTAAGAAGCGGAGCAAGAACCCCTATTTCCGGATTAGTTCATTCTACGGTTGTTATACTTTGTAACTTGGTCTTAATGCCATTTTTGAGCATGGTTCCTATGACTGCGCTGTCCGCCGTACTTTTTATAGTTTGCTTTAACATGGTGGAGTGGAAAAGCATAAAAAAAATGATAAGGGCTCCAAAGACAGATGTATTGATCATGGTTACAACTTTCGTCCTTACGGTTATTCTTGATCTTTCGACAGCAATAATATCCAGCGTACTTTTGGCCTCATTGCTTTTTACCGCCCGCATGATTAGGTTAAGCAGCCTTCAGGACATGGGAGAGCATGAGTTTGTAAAAAAAGAAGAGACTGCTGCTATTGCATACGAAATTGATGGTCCCTTATTCTTTGGATTTGCTCATAATATAAAGGCTCTGGAAAAGAAATTGAACGCCCAGTCAGAATTGGTTATACTTGACTTCGATAAAGTAATACTGATTGATGCCACAGGCCTAAACGCCTTGGATAAATTGATACAGACGGGGGAGGGGATGAAAATTAACTTCTCTTTTGTAAGGGTCAAACCCCATATAAGAAGTATTATGGATAGGGCGGGAATATGCGATAATATTTGTAAGGATTAAAAAGAAATTTTTGGAGCTTCCATTTTCACAATGGAAGCTCCTTTTTAGGTACAATTCATTTACTTATTAATGCTGATGGTGCTCATCATGACTGCCGCAAACATGTCCATCACCATGATGATGCTCACCGTGATGATTGCATTCAACATCAGGATTATAATTCAATTTACCAGAAAGTAAATCCATGGCGGCCTTATCTGCGTCTCCCGTAACTCCGCCATACAGTTCAATATCAGCTTCAGACAGAGCACGTTTTGCACCACCGCCAATACCGCCGCAAATTAACGTACTGACACCATTGCTTTTAAGAATTTCAGCCAATGCACCATGCCCGCTGCCATTTGTATCAATGACAGAAGTTGAATGAATATTGTTGTTCTCTATGTCATAGACCTTAAATTGTTCTGTGTGTCCAAAGTGTTGAAACACATTGCCATCTTTATATGCTACTGCTATTCTCATCTTTTACCTCCACTTTTTCGCTTAGATTATTTCTCCACCGACAACAACCGTTGCTGCAGGATGGGTTGTGATGCTCACAAAAACGCACATCCCCGCCGCCAATTTGCAGAGGATGTCCCTGCACGATGCATTGCGCCAGCTTTTTTCTGGCACTTGCATAAATAGCTTGCGCCGTGGTGCGGGCAACCTCCATTTGCTTTGAGCATTGCTCCTGTGTCATCCCTTCTAAATCAATCAGGCGAATGACCTCATATTCGTCGAGGGTCATTGTGATTACTTGTTCATTCCCTCCACAGGGCTTGAAACTTGTACATCGGGGATGGGAGCATACACGCCGATGCTTACGGGGTCTTGGCATCGTCTCACCTCACTTTCCTTGCTTTGTTATCAACATATGTCAATAATTATTATATACCTTATCGGGCATATGTCAATAATTATAATTTTGTAAAAACGTCCGCAATAAATATAGTTTTTTTATGTCAATATCCTGCAAGTGAGATATAGCAAAGTTAGAGGTGTTCCATAATTTTGTTATAAACCGTTTGGAAACTTCCAGCTCATCCAACGAAAAAAAGTGTCTGTCCCAAGCCGGACACCTGCCGTCCAATACTGCAGGGCATCAGCGGAATCTTTTTTATAGAGAATGTCATTATTCATTTAACGGTAAATAAACAGTGAAGGTGGTACCTTTGTTAGGCCCACTCTCAACGGATATACAGCCTCCGCAGATTTCCAGAATTCTTTTTACAAGAGACAATCCCAGGCCGTTTCCTTCTGTTGACCTTGATTGATCTCCTTGATAGAATTTATCAAAAATATGCTTTTTTACTTCATCATCCATACCTAAACCTGTATCGGAGACAGAAGCGATTGCTTCTTCCTTATCCAATCGAAGCTTCACACCTATTGTTCCACCTTGGGAGCTGAATTTGACAGCATTTCCTAATAGATTTATCCAGAGCGGCTGCAGGATTTCCGCATTTCCCGTAAATTGTATCGGCTCAAGGCTGATATTCAGTTCAAGTTGCTTTTTCTTTAGCTGCGGCTCCAAAAGAAGTATGCACTTACGGATTTGCTCGTCAAGGGAGTATCGCTCCTTATATGTAATTTTATCCGTGCTATCAAGCTTTGATAACAGAAGAACATTGCTTGACAGGTTGGTCAACCTCTCAGTTTCGTCAATAATGATATTTAAGTACTCGTTTCGCTGCTGCTCTGTCAGATCACTGCTTTTTAGGAGTTTGGCAAATCCCTTGATAGATACAATCGGTGTTTTGAACTCGTGGGAAATATCTTTAACGAAATTACTGCGGAGTGTTTCGATGCTTGAAAGCTGCCTTGTCATTTCATTAAAGCTTATGGCAAGGCGGCTTATTTCGATGGATCCGCCAACTTCAACCTTTACATCAAAGTTTCCTGCCGCTACCTCCCTTGTGGCGTCCGTCAGCTTGCGAAGAGGGCGTAAAAAAAGATCCCCCCCGATTATGGCTAAGGTGGTTCCGATAACCAGGTTAACTAAAAGCATGAATACTAAGATGACAGGAAACCGGTTCACCAGCAAGGGCGGAAGGATACCTATTTCCATAAGAAAATATGAGATGCTGCCCGAGATCACAATGCTGACAAACAAAATAGCGAACACAAAGGATACAAGCAATATTAGTGTGGTCAGCCTTCGTTTGGAATTTGTATTTATGTTGTGGGAGTTATTATTCATCACGCTTCACCGCCTTATAGCCCAGTCCGCGGACGGTTACAATATCAAATTCCGGCCATGCACCAAACCGCTCGCGCAGCCTGCCGATATGGACGCTGACCGTATGCTCGTCCGTTTGAGAATCATATCCCCATATTTCATCCATCAATTGCATCCGGGTAAAAATAACATCCGGATAACTAAGCAGCTTGTATAGCAGCAGGAATTCCTTCTGCGGCAGCGTTATACGTTCTGTTTCACGGCTAACGGCCATTGAGTCGTAATGCAGGGTTACTTTGCCAATTGTTATCTTTCGTTCATGGACAATTTTAGCACGCCGCAAGAGTGCTTTAATCCGAAGAACTAATTCTTCATTGTCAATGGGTTTGATCATATAATCATCTGTCCCTACAATAAAGCCCTTTCGTTTATCCTTAATTGTTTCTTTTGCCGTAACCATCAGAATGGGGAAGTCATATCCAGCCTCCCGAAGCTGCTCCGTCAAGACGAAGCCATCCATTCCGGGCATCATAATATCGGTAATCATTAAGTCAATGTGCTGACGATCCAATATGTCCAAAGCTTCCTGCGCGTTTGAAGCCAACATCGGGGCGTACCTTTCTTCTAACAAAACCGCTTCCATCAGCTTTCTGGTATTTGTGTCATCTTCAACTACAAGGATATTAAACATAATGCTGACCTCCTTATCTCCGAACAGCTTAATAACTCAGCATATAAGCATAAAGGAGAGATTTATAAAGCTTATTTTATATTGAAAGTTTATCATATATGAAGTTGTACGGCAACAGTCAAGGACAGTTTTTTCCAATTATCCTGCTATTACACTGTGCTGACCGCACGATGAGAGAAACTTCAACTGAACTTCAACAAAATTGCCACTTAAATTGAAGTTTAGTTTAATTTGCAGGAGTATTATTGGAACAAGATTGACAAAGAGGTAAATTTTAAAAAAGAGTTCAGAAGGAGGAGATGTTTATGTTTTTTGATTTTTATTATTTTATTCTTGTAATTATACCAATGTTAATTGGAATATGGGCTCAAAATAAGGTTACATCTGCCTACAAGAGGTATAGCGGCATTGTATGTTCAAACGGATACACTGGCTACCGAACTGCACGGATGATATTGGATAAAAACGGTCTGCAAAACGTGCGGATTGAAAAAGTAAAGGGAAATCTGACCGATCATTATGACCCGCACGCCAACGTTGTACGATTGTCAGAGGGTGTTTATGATTCCAGCTCTGTTGCGGCGATCGGAGTAGCAGCGCACGAGTGCGGTCATGCACTGCAATACGCAACAGGATACGTACCTATGAAAATCCGAGGAACTATCATCCCGGTTACCAATTTTGGTTCAAGACTGGCTGTACCTTTAATTTTAGCCGGACTGCTGCTGAGCTGGTATTCTCTTGCTTATATAGGCCTGATCGGATATGTGCTCATTGCGCTGTTTCAACTGGTTACCCTTCCGGTAGAATTTAATGCCAGCAATCGCGCCGTTGTGACGCTCTCAGATATGAATATTACCGAGGCTGAGCAGGAAGGCGTAAAAAGGGTGCTGAACGCCGCGGCAATGACCTATGTTGCTGCCTTAATTTCTGCTGTAACGCAGCTTCTGCACATGGTAACGATTATAGGAAGAAAAAATAACAGGAGTTAAAAATTAAAAAATAATGAAAAGAGGCGCTTATTATGAAAAAGATAATTAATTTAATGCGGTGGATGTTGCTCATATCCGGAATATTGATTGTGATACTTGGTATAACAATGCTGTTTTCACCGCTGGACAATCTGGTCACTCTTGCATTCTTTATCGGCATCTTGATGGTGATATCAGGAGTTTCTGAAATTGTATCTTTTTGCGGTGAAAAAAAGAAGTATCGTTCCAGCTGGATGTTGGCAAGCGGCATTCTGTCTGTCCTGTTCGGTGCCTGGACGGTATTCGGGCACGGAACGGAAGCTCTGGCTGCTTTTTTACCTTTCATCTTTGCTGCATGGGTTTTATCTTCCGGTATTATGAGGGTTGTCGGTTCCGGATACCTTAAATCAGAAGGTTCATTCTTATGGGGATGGATGTTGACATTCGGCATTTTGGGAACTGTTTTCGGATTTCTGCTTTTGTTTTCTCCGATTCTTTCCGGGGTCGTTATATCATTTTCGCTGGCTCTGATTTTGATTTCACACGGTATTGACAATATAATTCTCTTTTACCGAATCAAAAAAATAGGCAATTATATCAGAGAGCGCTTGGGTGAATGAACATGACGCATCGTAGACCAGAGGGAAGGTGACACGGTATGAATCAAAAATTAAAGGAAAAGACGCGGGAATCTTTATCCGCTGTTCTTCCTATAACGTTAATTGTTTTAATCCTAAGTACTGTTATTGTTCCGATGGAGATTGGCATTGTAGCCATGTTTATTTTCGGCGCCATAATGCTTATTATAGGAATGGGCTTTTTCCAGCTTGGTGCGGAAATGGCAATGATGCCGCTGGGCGAAGGCATAGGTGTGCAAATATCGAAAGGCAGGCGTATTCCTGTCATTATACTTGTTGTTTTTATTATAGGAGCTACCATCACAATCGCCGAACCGGATTTACAGGTGTTGGCGGGACAGGTGCAATCAATTCCTAACAGTATTCTTATTTGGACGGTGGCAGCCGGCGTAGGTGCTTGTCTTGTAGCCGCAATACTGCGAATTTTTTTCAAAATAAACCTATCTGTTATGCTGATAGTTTTTTATGGGGTTGTTATTCTTGTCTCATTTTTTACTCCGGACAGTTTTTTATCAGTTGCGTTTGATTCCGGCGGTGTGACGACAGGACCAATCACAGTTCCGTTTATCATGATGATGGGTGTTGGACTTGCATCAATCAGAAGCGATAAGGATGCAAGTGACGACAGCTTTGGATTGGTGGGGCTTGCCAGCATCGGTCCTATTTTGGCGGTTATGTTGCTCGGTATCTTTTATAATCCGCAAGGTGCTTCTTACACGTCGACTGTAATTGCTTCTGTTGTGACGACTCAGGACGTAGTTCGTGAGTTTATGAGTTCTTTGCCTCACTTTGCCAAGGAGGTACTTGTCTCCATACTGCCGATTGTTGCAATATTTCTCATATTTCAAATGTTCAGCCGTCGGTATCGGCGTAAACAGCGCATTCGCATTGCCGTGGGGTTTGTATATACATACATCGGTCTTGTTCTTTTTCTTACCGGCGTCAATGTTGGATTTGCACCTGTCGGCAGTCTGCTAGGAGGAGAGCTTGCGGCAAGCAGCTTTAAGTGGATGCTGATCCCGATAGGTATGCTGATCGGTTATTACATCGTAAAGGCTGAGCCGGCAATTCAGGTTTTGAACAGTCAGGTCGAGGGTGTAACAAACGGTTCCATATCAGCATCCTCCATGAACATTTGTCTTTCCGTCGGAGTAGCGGCCAGCGTCGGACTTTCTATGCTGCGCTCCATAACAGGAATAAGTATTTACTGGATTATTATACCGGGATATGTTATTGCGCTTGCACTCTCGCGCATGGTTCCGAAAATATTTGTAGGTATTGCTTTTGATTCGGGTGGGGTTGCCAGTGGTCCCATGACCAGTACCTTTTTACTGCCGCTTTGTATAGGAGTCAGTGAAGCGTCAGGCGGCAATATTATGACAGATGCGTTTGGAGTCGTTGCTTTGGTAGCCATGACACCGTTAATTGCCATTCAGATAATGGGGATAGTGTATAAGCTGAAATCCAGGAAGAGTGGACTTACCGGCAGTCTGCATGCGGAAGAAGCGGATGAAATTTTGGACTTAGAGGAGGATGTACAATATGAATAGTATGAAGGAAAGACCTGAGCTAAGAATGATGCTGCTGATTACTGAATATAAGGATGCGCAAAAGGCGGCTGCCATACTGGAAAGATGTAAAAATCCTGTTCAATATCTTTTCAAGGGTGAAGGAACTGCATCCAATGAGTTGATGGAATACTTGGGGCTTGGAGCAACAAATAAGACTGTTTTGTTATGCATGGTATTAAAAAACCAGGTAGCGGATTTGTTCGATGCATTTGAGAAAGAGTTGAGCTTTAATAAGTGGGGCAAAGGAATTGCTTTTACGTTTCCGATATCGGGAGTTAATACGATTATCATGAAACTTTTAAATGAAGAGGTTCAGCAAAAAATTATTGAACATTTGGAAAGGAGCGAAAACAGAATGACAAGTGAATTTACTCACAGTTTCTTGATGATAACAATTAATCAAGGATATAGCGAAGAAGTCATGGAAGAGGCCAGGAAAGAAGGAGCAGCTGGAGGGACGGTGCTACATGCGCGGCGTCTTGGATCGGAAGAATCCTTGAAAAGGTGGGGTATCAGTATTCAAGCTGAAAAGGAAATTATTTTTATTCTGATTGAACGGGAGAAAAAGATTGCAATCATGAAATCCATTGGAGAAAAGTACGGCCTTCACAGCGATGCTCAGGCTGTTGTCATTTCCATTCCTGTGGACGCTGTAGCGGGATTGGAAAAAGAAATTCCTTAATTATCGTATTGAAAATCCGTTTATATAAAAGTGTCTGAAATTTAAAAATGAATGAATTCATGAGTGTTTTCTTAATGCAGGTGAATATAGGCGGTATCAGCAGTTTATGGATTCAAAAACCATCGCTTAAGGCAAAAATTATACGGTTGAAAGAGCTTTCTTTTACAGCCGTTTTTTTGACAGCAAGGATAAAGCGATATCTTTGAATTCATGATTCTGGCTGCCGATACCGGCAGGACAAAGCAAAAATATAAATAGTCCACACCCATTTTATAGTTTATTATTCGTAAGCAGCCAGTTTTCGGCATCATCTGAATTGCTGAAGCTTCTGAAGACGTTACCTTTATTGCTCTCGATTAAAAATTCCTTGAATCTTCCTTTTGTCCTTTCTTCATCAAGTATTGCTGCAGCTTTAATGCTGTACATTGTGAATTTCTGCAGTACAGATCCGGCTATGCCAGTTTTCAAGTTGAGGAAATCATCTGACAGCCTCTCGCCATGAATTAACAGAAGATGAATTCTATTTTCAAAACAAATGGTAAGCAATTCCATGGCGTCCTGCTCAGTTTGGATGGGCTTTCCGGTCGAACCTAGCAATATATATTTCTGATTATTCTTTTCAACTATCTGGTATGTCATTTTTTCATTCTCCTTTGCTGAAATTGATGCTGTATCAGCTAAACCTTTATGGACTTTGTCAGCATCGTTGGTCAAGGTTTCTTTTACTTTGCGGACCCATTCCAATTCCGACTGATAGGACATAAGGATGTTTTCATTTATTAGCTTCCATAGTGCATTTTCCCGGGAGGTTCTGCCATGCTTAAAAAAGCTGGTCTCGGCTTTTTTCTTTTCAATAAAAAGTCGTCCTTCTATCTCTTGTTCGTATTGGTTTAAAAGCTGCTCCAATTCTTCATTGCTTAGCAGATCTGACCATGCGAGCTGAATAAGAAATGAATTTTTAATTTCAAATGCCTCTGGTATGGATTGTGTCCATTTCTTCAGTTCGGCTAATCCCATATCTGTAATCGTATATACTTTTTTTGAGGGAGAACCACTTTGGTGATAAACTTCATTTTTTACAAGATTTCCATTCTCTAATTCAAGCAATGCTTTGTATATTTGATTGTTATTTCCAGACCAATACATGAATGACGAATCCTGCATAATTTTTTTCAGGTCATATCCTGTTAGTGGCTTAAAACTTAGCATTCCTAAAATTGCATAATTTATTGACATATTAAACAACTCCTTAATTAACATATGTTAACAATAACATATGTTAATTATAAAGTCAATATGGAATTATAAATATTTATGGATAAGGCATTATTAACTGAGTGAGGACATCTATATGCCTTATTTACATCTATTGAATTTATTTTTTACACAAAACATAGACAGAATAAAAAACAATACGATATAATTATCATACATAAATATGAGTCACATTAAAAAATAGAATTTACCCCAAGGAGGAGACGTAGAGGTGATAAAATATATACCTAATATACTTACGACAATACGGATTGTTGTTTCAATTATGCTTTTATTTACCGAACCGCTGTCATCTGTGTTTTTCACCTTTTACATTGTATGCGGAGCAACCGATATTTTGGATGGATATGCGGCCAGAAAGACAAACGGCGCGAGTAGAGCGGGAGCAATTCTAGATAGCACGGCAGATTTTATTTTTATAGCTGTTATGCTATTTATAATGATTCCTATTATAGAGGTTGAATTTTGGGTTAAATTATGGTTAATTGGAATAACAACAGTTAAAGCATTATCGTTATTAATAGGATTTATAAAATACCGTTCGCTTGCTTTTTTGCATACATATATGAATAAGGCCACAGGAGCACTGTTGTTTGCATTCCCTTTATTTTATCATGGGTTAGGAATAACAGTTACATCTTTTTTCCTTTGCTGCGCCGCAAGTATTGCTGCGGTTGAAGAGTTATTTATAAATATAAAATCCGAGCAGCTTGTGTACGACATTAAGTCAATACTTTTAAAATGAAAGTACTTTCTTACGTTCGGACTTTCCAGTATTGTCCATATAAAATTTTTAATTTTTTATTCAAAAATATTTGTGTAAGACGATTTGCTTTGGGGTATAAAGTACATCGGTAAATATCAAGTGTATTGCTTTATGTTTTAATTTATTTTAATTTGTTTTAATGGTACGCAATACATTACATAACGTAGACCTAAAGGAGATAAAGCATGAGCATTAAAAGAATTATTTATAGTACGATGGCCTGTCTGGCTCTATTGAGCGTTTTAAGCACAGGCTTGATGTTTTCGTTTCTTGATCAAAATCAAAGCAATGGCACAATTGTGAATTACTGCGGGGTCGTCAGGGGAGCGACGCAGAGGGTTATGAAGCTTTATCTGCTTAACCAGCCTGTGGAGGAGCAAATCTCCAAGGTGGAAAAATCAATGGACGGGATCATTTCCGGAAGTAAGGAGCTTGGACTTCCGGTTCCGAGAGATAAAGAATTGGTATCACAGATGGTGCAGATTCGCTCTTACTGGAAGGAGCAAGTTCTTCCACTTATGAACGGAGATTCGGATTCCTATGCGAAATTGCTGGAAAACAGCGAGGAGCTTTTTACTAAGAGTAATGCGGCGGTTTCGCAAGCTGAAAAATATTCAGCTCAGGGCATAATCAAGCTTAAGGTTGTAAGTGTAGTTACATTGGCTATTAACCTTATTTCTATCGTTTTTATTCTAAGTATTATACGAAGAAAGATTTTGATGCCTGTGAAAATACTGGAAGAGGGAATGGAATGCCTTTCACAGGGCGATTTACAGAGCGATATAGAGTACTCTTCTGAAAATGAGCTAGGAATGCTTGCTGATAGTATGAGAACGTCCATTAATACACTTTCCGACTATGTTTCCAGAATAGGTCAGTCAATGGAACAAATGGAGCAAGGAAATTTTGATATTCCGGTTCAACAGTATATTGGTGATTTCACAAGCATAGGACTTTCTATTGAAAAGTTCTCAACAAAAATTTCGGATACTCTTGGTCAGCTGAATCAGATGTCTGAACAGGTTTCGGCAGGTGCCGACCATGTTGCGTCAAGTTCACAGCTTTTGTCTGAAGGGGCTGTAGAGCAAAGTGCCGCTATAGAAAATCTGTTTCTTGCTGTGGAAGGAATAGTATCAAAAATAGATTACACGACTGAGAATGCAAGTATTTTTAATGAGAAGGCACAAAAAATGGGTACAAGTCTCGATGAAAGTGAACGCCAGATGCATCTTTTGTTAAACGCGATGGACGATATACGGAAAAACTCGGAAGAAATCATAAAAATAAATAAAACTATTGAGGATATCGCATTTCAAACCAATATTCTGGCGTTGAATGCCGCAGTTGAAGCAGCCAGAGCCGGGGCAGCAGGAAAGGGATTCGCCGTAGTAGCTGACGAGGTAAGAAATCTGGCGGCAAAGAGTGCGCTTGCTGCAAAAAATACTGCTGAACTGATTGATGTTTCAGTAAAGTCTGTGGATGCAGGCAAGGATATATCCGATGAAATGGCACATACACTGAATACTGTACTTATGGATGCCAGAGAGATTGCTGTTGGTATTGGAGAGATCCAGTCGGCATCACAGGAGCAGAGTGTTTCTATTTCACACATAAACAAAAGCGTAGATAAAATTGCTGCAGTAGTTCAGTCTAATTCTGCAACTGCGGAGCAAAGTGCTGCCGCAAGTGAGGAGTTATCCGCACAGGCGAAGATGCTCAGCGACCTTGCGAGTCAATTTACGCTTAAAGATATAACTGATCTTAACGCTGCCGATACATTCTGATTCTTCAGGTAAGACTGTCTAAGCAAGTCATATGGGCTGCCATTTGGCTTGCTTTTTTAATTGTGATATAATGTATTGCTGAGATAAACCTTGAAAGAGCATCAATATTGCATCTTTACTTTTGTATGTGTTTATAATATAATTTAACGAAACAATGCTTGGAATAGTCAATATCGTCTTAAACAAGTTTAGTGCGATATTGATAATGACAATCATAAGCTTTAGCAAAGGAGCCGATTGATGAAAGACATAGAAAAGGCAGTAGAGCTTCTGAAAGAAGAAAATCTCGCATTAGCAATCGTTAAAGACGGAAGAATTGTTTTCAGGAGTACTGATAAGGGTATAAGCCCGCTGTACAAGGCTCTTAAGGAGCATGAAGCTGAACTTGAGGGCTCAAGTGTTGCAGACAGAGTAACTGGAAAAGCTGCAGCCATGATTTGTTTACATGCAGGAATTAAGGCATTAAAAACAGATTTAATATCGGATAATGCAATTAATGTATTAAAGGAATCAAACATCGAATATGAGTACAATGAACGTACTCCATTTATAAAAAACAGAGACCACACGGGAATGTGTCCTGTTGAAACAATATCATTGAAAACAGATAATATAAATGAGCTTTTAAATGGCATTTCTGATTTTCTTGAAAAGATAAAGAGGGGTTAATTAAATTGAAAATAGCCGTTATAGATGGAATGGGCGGTGGAATAGGAAGCCAGGCGGTAGAGAGGCTGAAGTCTTTAAACAGCAATGATATTGAAATCATTGCTCTGGGAACGAACTCCCAGGCAACCGCCAACATGCTGAAATCAGGAGCGCATGAAGGAGCAACCGGAGAAAATGCAATTTCTTGGATGTGCCAAAAGGTTGATATAATAATAGGACCGTTGGCAATTATTGCAGCGAACTCAATGATGGGAGAAATAAGTCCTAAAATGTCCGAGGCAATAGCCGGAAGTCCAGCAAAGAAGCTTCTGCTTCCCGTAAGCAAGTGCAATATTGAGGTAATAGGGCTCGAAAGTCTTCAATTCAAAACTATATTTAATGAACTTACAGTAACGATTAAAAGAATAATAGAAGAAAAATAACCATGAAGGTTTTAACAGGTATGAAACTTTTGTGGTTATTTTTTTCTGAAAATCAGGA
>DNNV01000123.1:18789-19480 GCA_003497505.1 Clostridiales bacterium
GGAAACATGAACAAAAAAATTGAAACAAAAGAAATTGTAATAAGTGGTCTGCTTTTAGCATTAGGAATATTGCTTCCTATGTTTTTCCACATGTTTGGTATGACTGGTCCGATTGCGCTGCCCATGCATATACCTGTATTAATAGGGGGATTTTTGCTTCCGCCTCAGTTAGCGTTGCTACTGGGTATTATTACTCCGTTGGCAAGCGGCATTCTGACAGGTATGCCCGTAATGTTCCCCATGGCAGTAATAATGGCATTTGAGCTTGGTCTCTACGGATTCACCGCATCTCTCGCCACAAGAAAGTTTAATCTGCCTGTAATACCTGCTTTGATTATTTCAATGGTTGTGGGAAGAATTGCGGCGGGATTGACGGTCGCAATTCTGGTTCAGGTTTTCGGAGTTAAGATGAATCCTGTAATGTTTGTAACAGGTGCTGTAGTAACAGGGCTGCCGGGAATAATAATCCAGTTGATATTTATTCCTTCATTAATATATGCTATAAACAGATTTATAAAAAAATCATCAATAAATGCGTAATAAATAAAATGCCTATATCTCATAGGCATTTTATTTATTATTCTTAGATAGTTTTCTTACTGACAGGTATCCAGATTTCGCTTTTATAATCTATTTTTGTCGTATCAGGGCTTTCATTCCAAAGAATTTCAGGACCTCCGGTCAATTGGTA
>DNNV01000146.1 GCA_003497505.1 Clostridiales bacterium
TATCATTGGAAGAGAAATAGCGGCAGGAACGTTGGAAATTAACGAAGACTATGTTGGTAAATATCCAATAAAGAGCTTTAATTAAGGGAGGAAAATTTGATGACTTATGTATTAAATATTATTTCAATATATGCCATACCATTGGTGTTATTGTTTATTCCGGTTTATGCACTTATTAAAGGAGTTAAGGTATATTCTGTTTTTACAGAAGGAGCGAAAGACGGTTTGAAAGTATCTGTTACAATCGTTCCATACTTGGTTTGTATGCTTTGTGCAATTGGAATGTTCCGCGCATCAGGAGCAATGGATTGGTTAGTAAAGTTAATTAATCCCATTACTGAACTTATTGGTTTGCCGGGAGAGGTATTGCCAATGGGAATTATGCGTTCATTCTCCGGCGGTGGAGCAGAGGGCATGATGAGTGAACTTTTAGCAACATACGGAACTCAAAGTCAAATAGGAAGAATTGCGTCTGTTGCACTTGGATCAACAGAAACAACATTTTATATAATTGCAGTGTATTTTGGATGCGTTGGCATAACAAATGTAAGACATTCAGTTATTGCAGGATTGTTAGGAGATTTAGCATCACTTATAGCTGCTACAGTTATAGTTAATGCTATGTGGTTTTAGATTTAAAATTGCAGACAATTTTAGAAAAAATAGTATTGTAATTGCTCTAATAATTTATATTGTACAAGATCTTTTAATAGTTATGTGAAAACAAAAACTACATTTAAATTAATATTGACAAGCCTTTTTAGCTGTGCTAATATCAAGCTAAGGGGAGCTTAATGAATTAGGCTGAGATAGAACTACTCCAATGTTCAAAACCCTAAAACAGAAAAACTGTTTGGAACCTGATCCAGGTAATGCTGGCGGAGGGATTGTACATATTGCAAGGATGTTGCTATGAGCTTCTGTACCCCTCCGTAAACCGGAGGGGTTTTATATTATTAAGGAGGCTTTTTATGAAAGCAAGTGTAGCTATTCAAGTTTTACCACATGTTCAATCAGACCAGGAGGTTATACGCATTGTTGACGAAGTAATCGCTTATATCAAAAGTACAGGGTTGAACTATTATGTAGGTCCCAGTGAGACCTCCATTGAAGGAGAATACGAGGAGTTGATGGATATAGTTAAAAACTGTCAGCTTATTGCGGTAAAGGCAGGAGCGCCAAAGGTATCCTCTTATGTAAAAATAAGTTTTGCTCCGGATGGTGGTGTGCTGACTATTGACCAGAAAGTTACAAAGCACCATCAATAAAATATCGCCTGTTTTGGCGATAGCTGCCATATTGATTATATGGGAGTCTTTGTCATTTACGGGCATTGTACCTAAGTATATGCTGCCATCTCCACTTGATGTGGTCTCGGCATTTATTAAGGATTTTCCGCTATTAATGATGCATGCACAAACAACATTGACAGAAGCATTTTTGGGGATGGCGGCTGGAACCGTCCTAGGATTTGTAATTGCCGTGCTGATGGACAGGTTTCATCTTTTTTATAAATCTGTGTATCCCATAATCGTATTGACACAGACAGTGCCTACGGTTGCCATAGCACCTCTTCTGGTCTTGTGGATGGGATACGGTATATTGCCGAAAATAACATTGATTGTTATAATTACATTTTTTCCCGTTACAGTTAGCCTTCTTGAGGGCTTCCGCTCGGCTGATCCGGATGCGTTGAATTTATTGAAGGCAATGGGAGCGAACGGGCTTCAATGCTTTACGCATATTAAGCTGCCAAGCGCTTTGGGGCAGTTTTTCTCAGGACTTAAAATATCAGTGTCCTATTCGGTGGTGGGCGCCGTGGTGTCCGAATGGCTGGGAGGCTTTGCGGGACTGGGAGTTTATATGACGAGAGTACGAAAGTCATATTCTTTTGATAAAATGTTCGCGGTAATATTTTTCATTTCTCTCATAAGTCTCATATTGATGCTTTTGGTGTCATATGTAAGAAAAGCTGCAATGCCCTGGGAGAAATCAGAAAAAGGACAGAACTGAATATAAAGTACAGAAAGGAAAAATAAAAATGAAAAACAGAAAAAGAATTTTATTAATAATATCAGTTTTAATTTTATCGTTGTTTACGCTTGCTGCCTGCAATGCAGGAGATGCTGCGAAAACAGACAAGACAAAGCTCAGAATAGTGCTGGACTGGACGCCAAATACCAACCACACAGGATTATATGTTGCACAGGCAAAGGGATTCTTCGCTGAACAAGGACTTGAAGTGGATATACTGCAGCCCCCAGAGGACGGAGCAGTGCCGCTGGTTGGAGGCGGAGGGGCTGAATTCGGAATAAGCTTCCAGGATACATTAGCTCCAAACAACGTATCAGAAAATCCAATGCCTGTTACTGCTGTAGCATCTGTAGTACAGCACAACACTTCAGGTATAGTATCGTTGAAGAAAAGTGGTATAGATTCTCCTTCAAAAATGACGGGACATACATATGCCACATGGGATATGCCTATAGAGCAGGCCATAATCAAAAAAGTCGTAACCGATGACGGCGGAAAGTTCGAGGACATTAATATGGTTCCAAGTACTGTTGCAGATATTGTTACAGCCTTGCAGACCGATATAGATGCAGTGTGGGTGTTCTATGCATGGGATGGGATTGCAGTAAAAGTAAAGGGCCTGGAAACAAATTATTTTAACTTTGCTGATTATGGAAAAGAGCTTGATTACTACAGCCCCGTTATAATAGTTAACAACGAATTTGCGGACAAGAATCCGGAAATTGTTAAAAAGGCATTAGCGGCAATAAAAAAAGGATATGAGTATGCCATAGAAAACCCTGAGGCTGCAGCCGAGATTTTATTGGAAGCCGCACCCGAGCTTGATGGTGAAATAGTTAAAGAAAGCCAGAAATGGCTGGCAGGACAATATATTGCCGATGCCGGCACATGGGGATACATAGACTCTGAAAGATGGGACGGATTCTATGGATGGCTATATGAAAATAATTTAGTGGAAAATGAAATCCCCAGGGGAGCAGGCTTTACCAATGAATATCTCCCTAAATAAGATTTCAACAAGAGGTAATAATGGAAAGACTGACTGCAAACAACATAACTGTAAGCTACAAGGGACGTAAAGTAATAGATGATATTTCGGTAGAATTGAATAAGGGAGAGATAGTCAGTATTTTAGGAGTGAGCGGCGTGGGAAAAACAACATTGTTCAATGCAATAGCAGGTCTGATAAAGACGGATGATGGTACTATAATGCTTGACGGAAGCAATATAACCGGTACAACGGGAAATGTAAGCTACATGCTGCAGAAGGACTTGCTCCTGCCTTATAAAACGATAATCGACAATGTGTCTCTGCCATTGGTCATAAGAGGTGAGAAAAAAACCAGGGCAAGAGATATTGTTTCCGGGCATTTCCATGAATTCGGGCTGGATGGCACTCAGGACAAATATCCCAATCAATTATCCGGAGGAATGAGACAGAGAGCTGCTTTGCTTCGCACATATCTGTTTTCTGACAAGGTCGCACTGCTGGATGAACCATTTAGCGCTCTGGACAGTATAACCAAAAGCAGTATGCATCAGTGGTATCTCAGGGTAATGGAGCAGATAAAGCTGTCTACATTTCTCATAACTCATGACATAGATGAAGCCATTCTGCTGTCGGACAGAATATATATTATGGCAGGCACACCTGGTAAAATAACTGAGGAAATAACAATAGTAAATCCTGAACCAAGAAATGAAGATTTTGCAGTAAGTGAAAGGTTTATGGAATACAAGAAGTACATTTTAGAGAAATTGAAAGGGTAGATGATAAAATGGCTATTTTTGATAATTTTGCTGCAGATTATGATTCATGGTACACAGATAAAAAGGGAAGCTTCGTGGACAGGGTGGAAACAGATCTGGTATTTAAAATGACAGAAATTAAAAAAGGTATGAAAATACTTGATGTGGGCTGCGGAACCGGCAACTTCAGCATAAAGCTTGCAGGCATGGGGTGCGATGTAACCGGTATTGACATTTCCAATGAGATGCTTAATCGAGCGAGAGAAAAAGCTTCAGGAATGAATTTTGATATTGAATTTATCAATGTGGATTTGAACAATCTGCCATTTGAAGATGATACATTTGATGGGGTTATTTCAATGACTGCCTTTGAATTTGTGGAGGATGCCTCTAAGGCGCTGAATGAATTACTCAGGGTAGTTAAAAAAGACGGAAGAGTGTTAGTCGGGACCATTGCCGGAGGAAGCAGCTGGAGCGAGCTGTATCTTTCCGAGCCATTCCGTGAAAATTCGGTATTTAAGTATGCTAAGTTCAGGACAATAGATGAAATCAGACAATGGAACAAGGAAAAGCTTGAAAATTCAGGTGAGTGTCTATTTGTTCCACCACTTGCAAATGACGATGATTTTAATTACGAAAATGAAAATAATTTATCCAAAACATCCATAGGAGGCTTCGTATGTGCAGTATGGAAAAAATAGCATCCTGTCAGCTTGCATTCACCCCCATTGTAAGCGATGACTATATAGCTGATGTGAACAGAGTCCTTGAAATTATAAGCAATTCGGGTCTTGAAAATGAGGTAGGCGTTCTTTCTACATTCGTAAGAGGAGAAAAAGGCAGAGTGCTGAAATTAATTGCTGATATATATGAAGAGATGGATGGTATAACAAATTTTTCAATGGATATAAAAATATCCAATATATGCGGCTGCGGAAAATAAATCCCGCAGCCACCAATGAAGACTGCCGCTACTGCTATAGGGCAGTTTTTTTATTTAATGCTGGCAATCTTACAATATTTGTCAATGGCACAAGGTAGAGGTAGACAGCATAGAGAATGCTTGTAGGAGCTGCTGACAATGTTGCAAGGGGAACAGCTATTGCAATGCTCCAGGGGAAAAGCTCCGGGGTCATTACGGCAGTGTTTTCCAAATCAATTGCAAGGTCTTCATCAGTGAGGCCTTTTTCCTTGTACAGTTTGTTCATGAGCTGATGGGTAAGCAATATTGGCAGTGTCTGGTTGCAGCAGAAAGCGGACATTACGAGTGAAGCAATGGCTGTTGTCAGATACAGTCCCGCCTTGTGGCTCATTTTCTTCAATATCTCCTGAATTTCGTTGAGCATTCCGGTTTCTTCGAAAATTCCGGAAAATGATGAAGCAGTCATAATTATAAGGGAAACACCGAACATCGAAAGCAGGCCTCCGCCGGATATGATTCCTGAAAGCATGCTGTCAGATTGCATCTGAAAACCGAATATCATCGTATAAGAT